>JAJTBW010000142.1 GCA_021286705.1 Sphingobacteriia bacterium | reverse complement strand
AGGATGTTGAGGAGAAGTTGAGGAGAAGTTGAAGAGGAATTGAGATGCGGGGAGGCAGGAATGCGGGGGCTGCTACACAGGTGGGGTGTAACAAGCAAATTTATCTCTTCGTAAGTAGTGCTTTTTAATTGCGAAAGAATGATACTTTAAATTTGCTAAATAGCAATTTTTGTTATGGACTTAGTTTGTTCATAAAAAAGAGACGGCCATGATGGAATTCAATCATAGCCGTCTGAGGAAAATTGGATCAATAGCAAGTAGTTATCCTGAAGAACTATTGTATGTCTTAGAGAGAGAGCTCAAGAATTTTCTTGCTTACTTCTAAAGTGATTTTTCCAGTCTCCGATAGTGCAGTTAGTCCGTGAGCCTCTAATTGTGCAACAATGGTTGGGATTTGATCAGCGGTCACTCCGTGTTCTGTCAGACGGATCTTCAATCCCAGACTGCGGAAGAACTCACGTGTCTTCTCAATTGCGAGGTCTATTTTTTGGTCGTCACTACCATCGTGGATGCCCCATACCCGCTCGGCATATTGCACCAGCTTGGCATGTTTTTGATCACGACATACTTCAAGAAGTGAAGGCAGAACGATTGCAAGAGTCTGTCCATGGTCTATACCGAAGAGAGCGGTTAACTCATGTCCGATCATGTGGGTAGCCCAGTCTTGAGGAACTCCAACAGCGATGATACCATTTAAGGCCATGGTTGCTGCCCAGACATGATTTGCTCTGGCATCATAGTTTTCGGGCTCGTTTATAGTTGTGGTGCCTATCTCAATCAGCGTCTGAAGGATCCCTTCGGCCATCCTGTCTTGAACACGGGCATCGACAGGGTAGGTGAGGTATTGTTCAGTGACATGGATGAAGGCATCTGCTATCCCATTAGCAACTTGAATGGTTGGCAGGGTATAGGTGTAGGTGGGATCCAGTATTGAGAACTTTGGATAGGCCATCTCGCTCATCACCGGGAACTTTCCGTGGTTATAGCTTATGACAGCACCACTATTCATCTCAGATCCGGTAGCGGGAAGGGTCAAAACGGTTCCAATAGGAAGAACTTTAGGAACTGTAGTTGAGGTAATTGATTGGAACCCGAAGTGTAAAAGATCGGTTGCCTCGCCGTTGTAATGGACGGCCAGAGAGATAAACTTCGTGCCATCAATAACCGATCCTCCACCTACAGCTAGCAGAAAGTCTACCCCTTCAGCACGGATGATCTCGACGGCTTTCATCAAGGTCTCGTATTTGGGGTTTGGCTCTATTCCGCCAAACTCGATGACCCTGCGGTTACCCAGCTCCGCTTTTACTTTGCCTATCAGGCCGCTTCTTACAGCACTACCGCCGCCATAAGTGATCATGACTGTGGCATCCTGAGGGATGTTGGTTTGTAATACATTCAATCGGTCTTTGCCGAAGAAAATCCTTGTAGGATTATAGAAATCGAAGTTGTACATACTATGTTTATTATTAAGATTTGAATATTTGTAATGAGGCTGGTAGCTGCTGGCCGCTGGCGGAGGTGAATTCAAGAATTCAAAATTCAAGATAAAGGCCGCTGGCGGAGGTGAATTCAAGAATTCAAAATTCAAGATGCTAGAAGCTTGAAGCCAGTAGCCAGTAGCCAGCAGCCAGTAGCCAGCAGCCACTAGCCTCCTATCTATTAATCATACTCATGGTCTTCTCTGAATAACGTTCACCTTTTATCTGTACCTTCTTAGTTGCTTCCTCTAAAGAAACAAGTTGGTCGCCAGAAAGTTTGATGTCAACGGCACCGATGTTCTCTTTTAGTCGCAGCTTATTAGTAGTGCCGGGAATGGGAACGATCCAGGGCTTCTGAGCCAAAATCCATGCCAATGCTATCTGAGCCGGTGTGGCATCATGCGCCTTAGCAAACTCAGTGATAATCTCGACCAGCGGTAGATTGGCTTTTATGTTATCTGAAGAGAATCTGGGTACGCTATTCCTGAAATCGGTTGGCTCGAAGGTAGTATCCTGTTTGATGGCCCCGGCAAGAAAACCACGACCTAAAGGACTAAATGGGACCAGACTTATCTCTAACTCTTCAAGCGTGCTTAAGATACTCTCTTCCGGTTCTCTCCACCATAAAGAGTACTCGCTTTGAACGGCAGTGATCGGTTGAATGGCATGAGCCTTACGTATGACCTCAGTGCCAACCTCAGATAGGCCAAAATACCTTACTTTTCCCTGCCTAATAAGCTCTTTTACTGTACCCGCAACATCTTCTATAGGAATAGTGGGGTCGAACCGATGTTGGTAATAGAGGTCGATTACATCTGTTTTAAGTCGTTTAAGCGACTGCTCCACCACTTTTCTAATGTGTTCCGGACGGCTATCGAGGCCGCCTAATGGACTCTCTCTGTTACCTTCCGTGTCGAAGCCGAATTTTGTTGCAATGACAACCTTATCGCGTACCGGTTTCAGTGCCTCGCCAACCAGTTCCTCGTTTACAAATGGTCCATACACCTCGGCTGTATCGAAAAAGGTAATCCCTAAATCGACCGCCTCATGAATTAAGTTTATCATCTCATGCTTGTCCCGAGGTTTTCCATAACTGGTACTCATTCCCATACAGCCCAAGCCTATGGCCGAGACCTCTAAATCACTCTTTCCCAAACGTCTTTTGTTCATACGAATGCTATTAAAGCTATTTTGGTTTTTACTGATGCAAAGATGGGGGCATTTCTTATGCCTCCTTTTATACGAATTACGGATTTTATTACCATTATCACCGATTTACCATCACACCAGTTGTTATCATTATAAATCCTTATACTTTTGCTTCATAAAACGGTTTACGACATGGATAATTTACATAGAATAGAGACCATTACACAGTTCAATGATCTTCGCAACCACGAGACTTTTCATCCACTAGTTACGGTCATCGACCTCGCTGAATCACCTCAGAAACAGTTGGGGCGAACATACATGGGGCTGTATGTCATCTATTTAAAAGAGAAGATGTGCGGAGAACTCAGGTATGGTATGCGGACTTATGATTATCAGGAGGGAACGCTTGTCTTTATTGCCCCCGGACAGGTAGTAGGTGTTGATAAGCCAATAGAAAATTACCAGCCAAAAGGATATGCATTGGCCTTTCATCCCGATTTAATTCATGGAACTTCATTAGGTCAGCGAATAAAAGAGTATACCTTCTTTTCATACGATGTTTATGAGGCGTTGCATCTGTCAGAGCAGGAGAAGCTGGTTATTGTTGATTGCCTGAAGAAGATTGATTATGAGTCGAGGCATGCCATCGACAAGCACTCGAAGACTTTAATTGTCTCCTATATTGAACTCTTCCTGAATTATTGTGTGCGGTTCTATGATCGTCAGTTTATAACCCGTGAGCCTGAGAATCGTGATATTGTATCGAGATTTGAAAAGGTTATTGATGACTATATTAATGAGGGAAAGACGAGAGTGGAAGGGTTGCCATCGGTTCGCTATTGTGCTGAACAGATGCATCTCTCGGCTAATTATCTGGGTGATTTATTGAGGAAGGAGACGGGCAAGAGCGCTCAAGAGCATATCCAGCAGAAGGTTATTGATATTGCGAAGGAGAGGATCTTTGAGCCCGGAAAAAGCCTCAGTGAGATTGCCTTTGATCTAGGGTTTAAGTATCCGCAGCATTTTACCCGCATGTTTAAGAAGAGCGTTGGGTATACTCCGAGCGAGTTCAAGAACCTCAATTGAGGAATTCCTGCGATTGAATGAAGTTTTTTTTGTGTAAAAGGATTTTGAGAATCAGCGAAAAAGCCTTTGGCAGTAAGAATAAATCGTGCAGATAGGGGGGCGACATTTGGAGGAAAATAGTTTTTTCGTACCTTTGTCGACGGAGAGATGGCAGAGTGGTCGATTGCGGCGGTCTTGAAAACCGTTGACCTGAAAGGGTCCGGGGGTTCGAATCCCTCTCTCTCCGCCAGGAGATGTAAGCTAGCTGAGAGGCTGGCTTTTTTGCTTTTATTCTATAGCCGATTAAAGTATATTGCTAGGAGTTGAACCTTGAGTCGCTCAACTGTCAGATAAGAAACCAAGGCACAATCTGCGTTGATAAGTATCAATGTTATTTCCAGAAGAGATTTCTTGGATGGGTGCTTGTTTGATTTTGCACCACAACTCTGGGAAGTAATTCTTAATAACTAATTTGATTTATTTCCATGAAATTACCTCTCCGTTGGAGGTCTTCATATCCTTATCTCCATTATAAATCGCAGAACATTGTTCAGGTGTAGCTCCGGAAAGTTTTGTCCACTTGGTGATGCCTTTGAAAAAATCAGATGAGTAAGTCGCTCCTGATTTAATTTCAAGAGCATATTGCTTACCTTCAATAGTTCGTAATAGATCAACTTCATTACCTGTGCTATCTCGCCAAAAGGTTAGGTTTGGCTCTTCACCTTTGTTGTATGACTCTTTGATAAACTCATTTATCACTAGATTTTCAAATAAGCCACCACGCAAAAAGTGTGTAGAAACTTGTTCAGGGGTTCGGATATCTAACAGTGAGCAAGCTAATCCAGTATCGTAAAAATAGAGCTTTGGAGTCTTCACCAACCGTTTTGCGTAGTTATTATGGTCCGGTTTAAGTAGATAGCAGATATAACTTGCCTCTAGAATTGAGATCCACGTTGAAATAGTTGAAACAGCGACACCGGACTCAATAGCTAATGATGAAAGATTGAGAAGCTGTCCTATACGCCCGGCACAGAGTTTTATAAACCGAATAAACTTACTCAAATCACCGATGTTTTTCATTAAACGCACATCGCGTTCAACGTAGGTCTGAATATAATATGGATAAAAATCTATTGGAGGAATGTCTTTGTCGTAAATACGAGGATATGCACCTTTGAATATTTCTTCATCAACAGTCGCTGAAAGGATCTTGCCCAAACTCATCTCATGATGAGAAAATGGAAGTAGCTTAAGTATGGCAGTCCTCCCAGCCAATGATTGATTAACATTCTCCAAAAGAAGAAAATTGTGTGAACCTGCAAGCATATACATTCCCTCCTTGTTTTCTTTATCTGTGTGTGTCTGTATGTATGAAAACAAGGATGGAACTCTCTGTACCTCATCTATAATAGTCTTATCTGGGTAGGTCGTAAGAAATCCTCTGGGATCATCAGTTGCAAATAATCTCAAGTCAGGATCTTCAAGCGATACGTACTTGTAGTCAGGGAAGGATATTTTGAGCAATGTAGATTTTCCCGATTGTCTTGGGCCAGTTACAGAGACAATCGGATACTTTGCAGCCATCTCTAACAACTTGGTCTTTAATACTCTTTCTATCATAGGGTGCCTCTTTCTTGCAAATTTACGATTCAAAACTAAATCTGCAAATTTAATGAGTCTACCAATACAACCATTACCATTATGGATGGAGGGAGGTAAACACAATGTGACCTAATAGGGCTCTTACACATGCCTCTGGCTATTCTGTTCTTACGATAATACGAGTTGTACTTTTTTAGTACCTTCGTAATATGCTTTATTATAGAAGAAAAGTAATTTTAGCTTTATTAGAGACCTTTGGAGGACGATTAACAGCCAAGTGTCTTCAAAAATATCTGTTTTTATTTACAAGGAAACAGAGTGCAAAATCCTTTGATTTTGTTCCTTATAAATATGGATGTTTCTCATTTCAAGCAAATCAGGATATTGCTACTTTAGGCAAATATGGTTACTTAAAAATCAGTGAATTTAAAGAAGGTCGTTTTGTTGAACTAAATGAGGGGGATGCTGCTTTTTTTAGCGGTTTGACTTCAGCGGATCAACAGTCCTTAGTCGATATAAAAAAGGAATTTGGCGGGTTGTCGCAAATGGAGCTTATTAGATACACATATGTTTCTTATCCGTATTGGGCCACTAAAAGCTCTATAGTTATGGAAATTCTTTCTAAAGAAGAATTAGCGGAGATAAATGCAAGAATTCGATCTTTCTCGGAACCGATGTTGTTTTCTATCGGCTATGAAGGTATAACTTTAGAGGCATATCTCAATAAACTAATTATTAATGATGTTAAGGTGTTGTGCGATGTGCGTAAAAATGCACTAAGTCAAAAGTATGGATTTTCCAAAAAGCAATTGGAGCTGGCGTGTAAAGGAGTTGGAATACTATATGTTCATATACCTAATTTGGGTATAGAATCTGAAGATCGACAAAATTTGCGATCACAAGAAGATTATAATTTGTTGTTTGAAAAGTATGAGAATCTTACTCTTGTGAATCGGAATGTAGATTTAATTCAGGTAAGGGAGCTTATCTTGAAATACAAAAGAGTTGCTGTTACTTGTTTTGAGAAAAATCCGGCTCAGTGTCATCGAACAAGGGTAGCTAATAAGCTGATGTCGATATCTGAAGACTATTATACATTTAAGAATTTGTAATTATGGCTCTTACGAAAGTTCTGATTGCAGTTAAAACTTACCCGACCTTATCAGAGAAATATGAAGAGTTGGTTTGTACTGCCGGATTTCGTGAGGATGGCACATGGATTCGTATTTACCCTGTACAATTTAGGAAACTGGATTATGTAAACCAGTATAAGAAATGGCAGTGGATTGAACTTGATTTAGTAAAAAATATTTCTGATTTTCGCCCTGAAAGCTTTAGACCATATAGTTTAGATACAGAAATTAGAGTTCTTGATGCCATAGGAACTGAATTTGGATGGGCTAAACGAAAAGAGATAGTTTTTAAAAAAGGCATCCATGATAATTTATCTAATCTAATTGAAAGTGCTAAAGCGGATAATGAATTAACTTCTTTAGCTGTCGTTAAACCTAAAGAGGTCAAGGATTTTATATGGGAGTCATGTGAGAGAGACTGGGATCCCTTGAAATTAGCCAGAATTGAAGAAAGTCAAAAACAATTTAATCTGTTTGATGAGACGAAAAAGTTATTTACTGTTGCAAAAAAGCTTCCATACAAATTTTCTTACATATTTAAGACTGAAGATAATAAGGAACGTACATTGATGATTGAAGACTGGGAATTGGGACAATTATATTGGAATTGTTTAAAGACATCAAATAATGATGAGGAGCTGGCCTGTAGAAAGGTTAAGCAAAAGTATTTTAATGAGTTTTTAGGAAAAGATTTGTTCTTTTTTCTTGGAACAACTAGGCAATATCATAAAATTGCTCCTAATCCATTCATTATAATTGGGGCATTCTATCCTCCTAAAGAAAAGGAGAGTCCACAGCTGAGTTTGTTTTAAGATAAATTAACATCGATTCTGACTTTCCCTTAATTTGATTCACGGATATTTATAGAACAAATTCTTCATGTACTAAGATTCTCTAGTTATGAGTAAAACAATTTCGTTTTTTTTCTGTGGCATAATCATACTTATGCTTTCTGTCACAAGAATGGCATTTGGTCAGGTCTGGCCTATTACAAATGTAATTCATGGCAATCAGATATTGTATAAGCCGAATTCTTTTATTGGAACAGAAAAAAATACAGGAGGGCTTTTTATTTCAGGATCAAAAGGTGCTGCTGTTGTCTCGCCTTTTAATGGTGTTGTATTATCAACACTCTATACTTACCACTTCTCCTTAATTAGAAGTCAGGCGATGAGTGAACAAGTTGCCAATGAAATTAAATCTGGTAAACGTAGTACTTCATCTGGTGAACTCCAAGACAATTCAATGGATACCAAATACATTTGCCTTTCTGTTGCTATTAAAACAGCTGAAAACGAAGTATTCCATTTTACGGGTTTAAGTAAGTATAAGATGTTGAAAACCGGAATGAAAATTGCGATTGGTGATACAATCGGTTTGTTGTCATATTGTTACAAGCAAATCAATCAGCCTTGTTTAATGATAACAAGATCATTAAATGGAGTTGAAGCAGATCCGATGATTCCATTAGGTTTGAAATCTACTTTTGTTGACTGGGCAAAATTTAATCCTAATAAGGAGATTTCCCCTGAGAATTTAAAAACAGATTTCAACATTTTTAAACAAAGTTTAGAGGAGGGGCACCCCGGACTATATGATTACATTTCAAAAAAGGCACTTGACAGTTTATTTAATATTGGCTATCAGTCAATCAATAAATCTAAAGACGCTTTTGAGTTTGAGAAAACATTGAATACTATTTCCACTAATATCCGAGATAAGCATATACAGATTTTAAGCGATTTCTCCTCCAAACAAAAACATTCGGATAACGACAGGCAAATTAATTTGCCTATCAATTTTGGATGGGAAAATGATGATCTGATCATTACTCGAACACTACCGGAATTTCAAATGCATCTAGGTAAGAAGATAAAGCGAATTAATGGTCTTGAAGCACTTGTGTTGAAAGAAAAAATAATAGAGAAATACAGATTTGAAGAAGGACTTGTAAAGAGTTATTACGATTTTAACCTTTTAACAACAGCATCTATATATGCGCTTCAAGATATTATTCCTATCCCCAAAAGTTTAGTTTACACTATTGAGTTGAGTGATGGTGAAACTCTAAATATCAAAGCTGAAATCCAATTATCAAATCAGAGTAAGAAGGAGCAGAAATATTGCAAACCAATGTTACCACAATGGTCAGGATTATTGAGGTTATGGGGGCGTGAGACTAAGTATTATATGCTGAATGATAGTACAGGTTATCTTGACTTGAGTACATTTGACATTCCTGAGATAAAGATGGATTCCATTGCTTTATTTGTTCAAAGACTTTGCTCAAGGTCAGTCCCAAATTTAATAATGGATGTAAGGTATAATGATGGGGGGGAAACGGAGACTCTCAACAAGATATTTTCGATGATTGCCAGTGAGCCTTTCAGACCAGCAGAAATGCAAGTGGTTAACAGTAACAGTACATATCCGTTTTTTAAATACACATCAAATTATTTTGGAGTTAATGACTTGTTCAAAGATTATGTAAAATTTAAATCTGGGAACCAGTATTATTTGCCATCAGATAGCTTGCCATACTATTATATTGACGAAAAAATCAATTATAAAGGGAATGTATATGTTCTTGCAAATGAACATAGTTTTTCCGCCGCTTCGTTATTTGCTGCATTAGTTCACAAGTATCGGCGCGGAATAATAATTGGTCGTGAAACAGGAAACCCATATCATCAATTGTTTGGCGAAAAATTTGCACATGTTGTTTTGCCCAACTCCCAGTTGGTTGTTAGAATTCCTTTGGTTAAATGTGTATTTGATTCAGGTAATGATAAGACAATTCCTTTCGGGCGAGGTGTATTACCCGATTATGAGGTTCCTCTAAATCGTGAGGAATTTGAATTTAAGAATGATCCTTTTGTTAAAAAGGCACTTGATTTGATATCAATGGGAATTGTCTACAAAACCAAAGGTTTAAATTAGCTGAGCTCATCTCAATACAGATCAATACAGATGTATCATAGATCCGATATTTCAAATTTTCACAATCGGATTTACTGTTTTGGGAATGTCCTTTTTATTTAAGAAGGAAAACCACGTGAATGTAAATTGATTAAGTACTCGTATAAGTATTGGCTCAACTTGCCTGTCGGCTGATCTACATTCTTGTAAGCACAGTGTTAAACGTGCCTAACCTGTTAGCTTACCATTTTGGTATAAAGCGTGTCATTTGAACCCTTGTTTTACCCAGTACTTGCTTGTATAAATCCCAATGTTTTAAAATAATAGAGAAAATCCAGATATACTTTTCCTGAATTTATTCAATTCTGATTCATAGAATTTAATTTGTTGACGACAGATAAAATCTCTAAAAATATTCAAATCCTCCTTTTCTTCAGTTGCATTTAAGGAATCAATATACTCAGCTCTATCTTCAGTGAATATTTTAATCAAAGGCTCATTATGGTATAACTGTAAATAATTCATTAATAAACGAGTTGTTCTGCCATTACCATCTCCAAATGGGTGAATATTGACAAGATTATAATGAAGATCCGCTGATAATTTAATTATTTCATCATCAACAACTACATCTATTCTGTTATTTACATTTTTAACCAAATCATCTAATAAGGATGGAACTTTTTTAAAATCAGGAAAGTATTTTTTATCAACATAAACTTGGGCTAATCTTAAATCTCCCTTTGAAGTATCAAAATTACCAGATATTGTACTAGTCAAAGACCCTGTTGATTTCATTACCAAAGCATTTATCTCTTGAATAAATCCAACTGATAATTTTCGCTTATTTATAGCATCCTGTTTAATTTTGACAAATGCATTAAAATGATCCTTAACCATTAAATGGTCTGTTAATGGTTTGCCTTGAGCTGTTATATTGTTTTCTAATAAAACTTTGGTATCTGTTTCGGTAAGAGAACATCCCTCAATTTTAGATGAATTATAAACTATTGAAATCATACAAAATTTCTCATAGTCAATCGAATCCATAATTCGTTGATTTATATATTGTTCTCTTAATATGCGAAGTTTATCCCACATTAGTTTTTTCCTGCAAATATACTGAAAAATATCACTTTAGCAGTTTATCTGTATTGCTCGACCGGGTAGCTTACGCCCCTATGAACAGTGCGCCCGACTTTCACTGTACTCGATTCAGACACTTTTATCTAATATATTTCGATATTAGTTAGATTTGAATTTTATGTTATTGTATATGTAGTCAATTGTAGGTGTGTTTTGATGAACATTTTGCATCGTCGCACATATCCGCTTGTTAAATGTTGTCTTGTTTCGTGTTATCAGTTGAATTAGCAAACTAAATATCCAGTTTGTCTATTGGGTTTTTAGTTGATCAAAGCCTTTTGTTGTTATATGTGTGTGTCTCAGTTGTCTTACTGCTCGAAGGCCCAACAAACTTTTAAAAGCTTACCTTGTGCGAGCTGTTCTTATGGGAAGCGGGGTAAGCATGTTGTTGCAAATATATGTCATGTTTTTGTAATGATTAAAGCAGTAATGGTTAACAGGCAAGAAAATAGCCGGGTCAGCGTGGACTCATATCTCTCTCGTTCCTTTCTCTATTCGCTCTCTATATCCTCTCTATATCTTCTCAGTATCCCCTCTATATCTTTTACCAAGGAAACGGGAGATGAATGGGACGAGTAAAAGTTATAAGAGAGACATAAGAAAACATAA
>JAJTBW010000141.1 GCA_021286705.1 Sphingobacteriia bacterium | reverse complement strand
GACAGGATTGGGTGTAAATCAATCTCAATTGGTTCCTCACTTTAGTCATGTTCCATTAGATTTACTTGGCACTATGCGTCCTATCTATTGAGTTTCTATTAGGTATGCTTATAATTCCTTAGTTTTAACCCATTGCTAATATTTTTGGAGACAGATTCATAAAAAGCTAAATTTGAAAAAAAAATCGGCAACTTTCGTCAGTTACCGATTTTGGGAAGGCGATTGCCTTAATATAAAGTCTCTTCACACTTTAAAGGTGCCAAACTTAGCTCCTACTCAATCTTGACCACGAATATCACTATTCATGCTAAGGCCATGGCAAAACTTTTAATCTTTTAACAGTTACAAAGTTAGGTTGTAAAAAAGGATAGACAAATTGAATGAATTCATTCGTTTTGGTAATGAGCGTATGCTTTTTGGCAACCAACGCTCAATTTTGACCAACAAGCGTATGAAAATCCACATATAAAATATTTTTACCATTTTTACTTGATGTTAGATTTCAGAAAAACAATGAATTACGTTTTTATCTAATGGCTTTGTAGTAGATTTTGGAAGTAAAGAGATACATGAAAGGGAAAAAATGGAGGAAAAAGAGGTAGGAGAGGGATATTGAGTGATAAAAAGAGGTGGTAAAATAGGATCAAGAAGGGGATATAGATAGTCAAAACAGGCGTTTAACCAATTGGTTAATTTGGCTAAGATGTTAATAATATGATAATTGAGGTTGGTATAAACGTTTATTAACGTTTTTTTTTTGCATATGAAAATGAGAATAGTTTACTTTGCAGCCTGTTTAACCAAATATTCGCAACTATGTCTGACATTGCAAAACGTGTAAAGGCTATCATCGTTGACAAACTTGGCGTTGACGAGAACGAAGTAACACCAGAAGCTAGCTTCACTAACGATCTTGGTGCTGATTCTCTCGACACTGTTGAGTTAATCATGGAATTCGAGAAGGAATTCAACATCGCTATTCCCGATGATCAGGCTGAGAAGATCAGCACTGTTGGTGACGCTATTTCTTACATCGAGAACAACGCGAAGTAATATTTCACCAGTCAGATTCCCGAATGAAATTAAGAAGAGTTGTTGTTACAGGATTGGGTGCACTAACACCGCTAGGCAATGATGTTCCATCTACATGGGAGTCATTGATTAACGGAGTTAGTGGAGCCCAGCCTATCACCCGGTTTGACGCATCTAGGTTTAAGACTCAGTTTGCGTGTGAGGTTAAGAATTATGATCCTTTAAGGTACTTTGACCGCAAGGAATCAAGAAAGATTGACTTATTTGCTCAATTTGGAATGATTTCAGCTGATGAGGCTATAAAGGATAGTGCTCTTAATCTCGAGACTGAGAACCTAGACCGTATAGGTGTGATCTGGGCCTCAGGGATTGGCGGTCTTGTTACCTTCATTGAAGAGATGACCGCTTATGCCAAAGGCGACGGAACTCCTCGTTTTAATCCTTTCTTTATTCCAAAGATGATCTCAGACATTGTCGCGGGTCATATTTCTATAAAGTATGGATTTCGTGGTCCGAATTTCTCAACGGTATCAGCGTGTGCTTCATCGGCTAATGCTTTAGCTGATGCACTCATGTATATTCGTCTTGGTAAGGCGGATGTATTTGTTACCGGTGGTTCAGAAGCTGCAATTAACGAGGCCGGAGTGGGTGGTTTTGGTGCTATGCATGCAATCTCAACCCGAAATGATGATCCAGCAACTGCCTCTCGTCCCTTCGATAAAGACCGTGATGGTTTTGTTATCGGAGAAGGTGGGGCGGCATTAGTTTTTGAAGAACTGGAGCATGCACTGGCAAGAGGCGCTAAAATCTACTGCGAAGTGGGTGGTGCTGGCCTTTCTGCTGATGCTCATCATTTAACAGCCCCTCATCCTGAAGGTATTGGTGCAGCCAATTCTATGCGCTATGCCCTTGAGGATGCAGAAATGAGCCCAAATGAAATTGATCATGTTAATACGCATGGTACAAGTACTCCTCTTGGTGATGTAGCTGAGATAAAAGCGGTTCAGTCAGTATTTGGCGATCATGCTTATAAAATTAATATCAATGCTACTAAATCAATGACTGGCCACTTGTTAGGAGCAGCCGGAGCCCTCGAGGCAATGGCTACTGTTCTTGCAATCAAGAATGATTTAGTTCCTCCTACCATTAATCAGTTTAATATTGATCCCGATGTTGATGCAAATCTCAACTTCACCTTCAATAAAGCTCAGTCAAGAGTAGTGAACGCCGCTATTTCAAATACTTTTGGATTCGGTGGTCATAACTGTTCATTGCTGTTTAAAAAATACAAGGCTTAATTTATTAAATGGTACTATTTCGGCGTATAAAGATTTTGTTTTCTGCTGATAAGGAGTACTATAAGGCCATAAAAAATATTTTCGGGTTCTGGCCCGAAAATATTTTTTTATATAAGCAGGCTTTAAGACATCGCTCTTTAGCTACCCAAATGAGTAATGGTGCTCGCTTAAGTAATGAAAGACTAGAGTTTCTTGGAGATGCTATCTTGGATGCCATTGTAGCCGACTATATGTTCAAAAAGTTTCCGCTCAGAGACGAAGGTTTCCTAACTGAGATGCGGACTAAGATAGTTAGCCGTGCCCAATTGAACAAACTCTGCCAAAAACTGGGTTTAAACCAATTGATTATAGCTCAATATGAGGCTCACACTAACTATAAATCAATTAATGGTGATGCTTTTGAAGCTTTTATCGGTGCTCTTTATCTAGATAAAGGATACCGTTTCACTCAACAGCTTGTTATCAATCGTATCATTAATGTTTATTATGACCTCAATACGCTTGTAGAAACCGACTTTAATTTTAAAAGTAAGCTGATTGAATGGGGGCAAAAGGAGAAAAAGAGTGTTACTTTTAGTGTTGTAGCTGAGCAGGGAGCAAATCATCATAAACTCTATTTAGTAGAGGTTGCTGTTGATAATGAAAGTATTGGTAAAGGTCAAGATCATTCTATAAAAGGTGCTGAACAGATTGCCGCTGAAAAGGCAATATCCTATCTAAAGGAGAATTATGTTTTCGACAATTCTAGTCAGTCAGACAACCTTTAATCTTCCTCTTTGTTTTTATTTAAATTAGGTACCTTTGGATTTAGATCCATTGTTTCTCAATTCTTTATTTCGATTCTTGGTGATCCGAAATTAATGTCCCATAGTACCATATTGTTATTTGGTAGATGTTAAAACCTTTCCCATCAATGAAGAAATCTACTGTACTGATTGTATTGATAGCTTTGGCTTTAATCCATTCATCGCTTTTCTCTCAAAAGCTTAAACCCGGATTTGATAAGGAGCAGTATATCGAATTGCTAAGCCAATTTGCCTGTCAAGCTGATACTCCCTGGGTTAATCTTTCGGTAAACAAACCTATGCACAGTCGTCTTATTTTTCGATCAAAAACGGTTGGTCTCGCAAATCGATGTGATTTATGGATGAATAATGATTCAATTGTAACGATAGATTTCAGAGGAACGGTAGGATCGACGTCTAGTTGGCTTTCTAATTTATACGCCGCTATGGTTCCTGCCTCTGGATCAATAGTACTTGATTCTAACTTTGTGTTTTCTTATCAACTGGCTGATGACTCCCTTGCGGCAGTGCATACTGGCTGGCTTATTAGTATGGCCTTTCTAACCCGTGAGGTACAACCTAAATTAGACTCTCTGAAAACTCTTGGTTATCGAAATTTAATCATTGCAGGTCATAGTCAGGGAGGTGCTATCTCCTTCCTTTTCACCTCATGGTTACACTATAAAGAAGAATCACTTTCTCTTTCTAATAGATGGACAACGAAAACCTACTGTAGCGCTGCCCCTAAACCTGGAAACCTCTATTATGCGTATGATTACGATTATATTACAAATGGTGGATTTGGTTTTAATGTTGTAAGCACAGCCGACTGGGTGCCTCAGACGCCATTTTCATGTCAAACACTCGATGACTATAATGTACCTAATCCATTTCTATACACTGATGCATTCTTCTCAAAGGCCAGCTTCTTTCAACGTATCTTTTTAAAGAAAGCCTTCCGGGATATTACCTCACCCTCTATAAAAAGCAGAGACAAAAATCAAAGGTATCTGGGGCATGAGGTATTTAAATTAATTCGGAAGAGCCATCCAAACATGATTGAACCAAAGTATGCAAATACTACCGACTTTTCTCGAGCTGGCTCAACTATCGTTTTAAAGGCGGATAAGGCTTACCATGAAATATTTAAAGGTGCTCCTAAGGATATTTGGGCTCATCACTTGATAAAGCCTTATCTCTGGTTAGTCTTAAGGCAATACTCCATGTAATGTAAGCATTTTTGATTAGCTCTCTAGCCACGCTCTAAAGTCGCTAACACGTTCTCTACTAACCAGAATCTCGTGTGAGGTCATATTCTTGATATTTACCTTCAATCGAGATCCTGACCATACAGTTGTGCTTTCTATCGCGTTTAATGAAACAATGTACTTTCGATTAACTCGAAAGAAAAGTGAGGGGTCAATTAAATCCTGAAGGTCTTCTAAAGTATAGTCGATATTCAGGTGCTTCCCATCTAAGTTTATTGCATAAGTATCTCCGTCAAGGCTTTCAAAAGCAGCGATAGAATCGATTGGAAGAATGATGATTTTATCAGCTATTCTAATAGAAAAGCGCTTTTTAAAACTCTTTGTTAATGAGAGCAATGCCTTATCTAAACTAGCAACAGTTGGGAGGTTAAAATCGCTGTTTTTTGTTAAGTATCTATCTAATGCACTACTTAACTCATCAAAATCAATGGGCTTGAGTAGATAGTGTAAACTATTAACAGTAAAAGCTTTTACAGCATATTCACTATAAGCAGTTATAAAGATCAAATTACTCTTGGGTGATGACTTTTCAATGATTTCAAAGCTTAAACCATCTCCTAATTGAATGTCTAATAAGAGGAGATCCGGATGCTGATTATTGCTTAACCAGTTAATAGCTGATGCGACGCTATCTAGTTTTGCCACAACATTAAAGTTCTTGCCATAACGAAGAATCATTCGTTCGAGCCTATCGGCACTTAGGGGTTCGTCTTCTACTATTACAACACGTACCATCTATTTGATATTTAGGACAGGGATTTTTACGATAAATTGGTCATTTGATATACCCCATTCGACTTTTGATTTGCTTTCTATGAAATTATATCGTTGGCGAATGTTTTCTAGGCCTGATTTACTACTCTCTTCGATAGCCTCTTTTGGTTGGTAATTATTTGTAACGATAATCTCTTCGCCAACCTGATTGATTGTTATAGTGAGCGGTTTTTGTGTCGAGACTACGTTGTGTTTAATGGCATTTTCTACAAGCATCTGAATTGATAATGGTACAATTTGCCCATTTCTTGAAACAACATTAATATTAGCTTTAAGGGCCTCCCCATAGCGAAATTGCTGCATATAGAGGTAACCTTCGATAAGTAAAAGCTCTTCAGAAAGGGCAATAGTCTCTCTATTCTGTACTTCTAAAACATACCTATATAGATCGCTAAGTTTACGAATAAACTTAATAGATGCTTGCGTATCAGTTTCAACTAATGAGGTGAGGACACTCAAACTATTGAATAGGAAATGTGGATTGATATGATTTTTTAGAGCAGAATATTGGGCTGTTACCATTTCACGCTGTTCTCTTTCTCGTGCAAGCTGAACATCTTTAAAGTTCTTTATAAACTTAAACACGCTAATAATAAGCATAATAATGACGGTTATAATAACCGCAATTATAGAGTTGGTTATTGCACCCTGAAGCAGATCGCTGCTAGAAACGTCACGTGAGGAGACTAACTTAAAGTATACGATGTTAAAAGCAGTTACACTTACGAAAGTATAGATTACACTGGCTATTATCGAAATTAGAAATGTCTTACCCGGATTAACCTCCCACGGGAAGCGGCGACTTACTGACCTTGTTATTATTTCTCCACCGGTCCAACAGAGTGCACCCAAAATGAGGGAGTACAATACAATGTTGTATATTCTAGACCAATAAAAGATCGAAAAGCCTCCAAAGAGAAATCCAAAGAGAAGACCAAATAGAGCCGAGACAATTAATACGAGTAAGACACCTCCAATATATCGTAAAAGCATAAACTTTGCCTTTAAAGTTAGTTTAACAAATGTAAGTTATTGACCACAACTTTTTAACATCTGTGAGTTGATCTCGGCACCCCAACCTATCTTTGCCTCTTTGTTTTGTCCTGCAAATAATCCTGATGCCTTTTGAAATAGTGGACATGCTTTCTCTTTTCCTCCTCCAAACATGGCAGGAGTATAATATGTGTTCATAGCTTTCAGGAACCATGCCCTAGGATTGTTTTTATCAATCTCAATTGCAACAGCCAGATCATCATTAGCCAATCCGCTGTATTTCATCCCTCTCATCATAGGACTGACCGAGATACGTACTTGATTAATAAAAGCTCTTAGAACATACAATTCATCTTCTCTAGGCATCATTTTTAGAAGTTCGTTGACCTTTGTTTCGGCTTGATCAAGAAGAGCATCCTTTTTTGAATCGGTGTCTGTGCCATTGGCTTCCATTAAAAGGCAATAGGAGTGATAGTAACCGGCCTCCCATGGTGCCGATTCCATGGCTGTCAGTGCATTAAAACTAGCAGCTAGTAGTGCATAATCGGAGGGTTTCTCAGCCTTTGATATTTGATTTGTAAGGCTATCAAAAAGCATTTCTACTGATTGACCAAATAGGGTTGATCCAGTAAATAGTAATACGAAAATTAGATGTAGCTTTTTCATGTGATGTTAATTTGTAATGAGTATTTATTTGTGATTTCAGAATTTGATTAGTTTGATTAGCAATCGGGATTTCAATGTTCCTAATTCTTTAGCTAGCTAAGGAATTAGTTAAAGTTCAAGAAAAACCCGATAAAGAAGAATCGTTTTGCTTCTGGTTCAACACTATCCTTTATTAGTTGCCCACTTGGATCGTTATAATATCGGTAAGTGTAGATGTTAGATTTGCCGGTAAGGTTACTTACTGAAGCATAAAGGACACTCGTTTTACCCCAGAGAGGGAATAGATAACTTGCATTGATACTTATGTCGAAGTAAGATGGGGCTAATTTATCATTATATGAAGTAGTGGTTGGGTCATCATAGGGGCGTCCAGACGACCAGATAAAGGTCATTCCAAATTGGGTATTGATTTTATTCACCCAGTATTTTCCGACCGCAGTTACGGTATGTTCAGGGGCGAAAGTTGGTCTGGCTGCCATAGGATAATCACGGTATGCCCGTTCACTTTGAATCCATGAGTAGGATAGCCAATAGTCTAGGTATTTAACTGTTTTTTGATCTCTCCAGAATAGTTCAACTCCTTTAGCATAACCATATCCTTGGTTATTATATGATTCGGCTGAATAGAGTTGAGCCTTTTCAAAGCGAACCAGATTATTATAGTTCTTGATATACCCTTCTATTCTAAATATTCGGTTATCATCCTGATATTGGTAGTTTGCGATATAATGCCAGGACTGTTCGCAATCAAGAGTTCTATTAAACCTTAGAAGATCTTCTTCGGGTTTCTGATAGAATAGTCCGGTTGCAATACTAATCTGACTTTTCTTGGTTAATAGGTAGGCTGCTGAGAATCGTGGTGCTGCGCCTGTCCAATCAAGCATATGACTATATTCTCCGCGCAGACCGGCTCTAAGAGCTATTTTCCTTAGCACCAACGCCTCCACCTCAACAAATGATGCCCATAATTGATCCTTAAGGATGATATCATGTGCCATCAGATCAGAATCCCTATAGCGTTGTTGCCATTTACTAATGTTAGCCTCCACACCGGTATATAATCGTAATGATGGCGAGAACTCCTTGCTTAGTGTCAATTTGCTATCATAAAACAGATCATATTCCTCTAAATGGATTGTGCCAGGTTTTAAATCGTTGTCGTCATATGATAAGGCATTACCAAATCTTATATTCCATCCTTTGCCAAGCTCAGAGGAATACACAGAGTTGAAATAGAGGTTTTGATTTTTTAAAGTGATAGGGGTGAGTTTAGCGAAATTATCATAGTCTTTGTATGAGAGAGCTATATTGCCTGAGGTGGCATTGGCCATTACTTTGAGAAGACCTGTCCTTCCTATTTTCAACCTTCCGACCACGGATCCACCAATACTGTTGGGGTCTGTCGTATAATCTACCTTCTGTTTTACTAAAGAATTATAAGGAGTCAAGTTCGTATAGTCAAGATTTAAACTGATTGATCCATCTTTAGAACTTTTTGTATATGCCCCACCACCGCCTACAGACATCAATGAGAATCCCCATTGGTTATCAGTAGCAATGCCTGTAGTAGTTAAAACCAGAGCAGAGGAGAGGGCTTGACCATATTGAGCAGAATAGGCACCTGAACTAAATGTGGTACCAGTGAAAAGAAATGGAGAGAAACGTCCTCTGGAAGGTAGGTCAGGTGTTGTAGAGCTATAGGGTTTCTTGACTCTAAGTCCGTCAATATAAGTATGAGCTTCATAGGCATCGCCACCTCGAACAAAAAGTCTTCCATCTTCTCCTACGGTTGCAGTTCCCGGAAGTGATGTTAGCGCCCCATAGATATCTCCGGCAGCACTTGCCGTAGTGACAATATCAAGCGGCTTAAGAGTTACCCCTTTTTTCTTATCAGATGCCTCAAATGCTCCTGCCGTAATTACGATATCGGCTATTTGGGCTGCTTTTTCTCGTAATTCGATTTTTAGATTGAGCGAGCTATCTCCCAGAACTATTTTAATCTCTTTGTTTTCATAACCTACATAGCTTATAATAAGGCTTTGAATTCCCTTTTTTCTGGTTGTGAATTTAAATTGTCCATTCAGATCAGTTGAGACACCCTCGAGTGTACCCTTGATCATAACAGTAGCTCCCGGAAGAGACTCATGGCTTTGAGAAACAACTTCACCAGTTATTTTTGTCTGAGCATAACTCTGTCCAATCCCAATTGCAAGGCCAATCAGTATAAGAATTAAATGAAAGATCTTCTTCATATAGCTAGAGATTGATAATTCAAATTGTTTGTGATGCAAAGATGAATCATCATTAAGGCCATTAAAAGTGAAAGGGGGTGAGCTGTTCAAATTCTACCTTGAAATGAAAGATAGGCTAGGTGAAGCGTATTGATTTTTGAGGGTGAATACTCTTTGGAAAGGTTAAGTTAGAATGAGTTCTTAAAGGCTAAAATATATTTGTAGAGGTTCTCTATGAGGGAATAGATCGAAGTTAGGGCACATAAAAAGAAAAGGATGCTGCAAATACAGCATCCTTCCTTTACTCTTTGTCGAAATAGTTAAGCAGCAATAATTGCCTTAATAAGATTATCACATCCGTCAGCGATATCAGCAATAGATGAGTCGAGCATATAGCATGGGGTAGAGAAGATTCTGTTCTTTTCATCAATTACAACCTCTCCCTTTTGACTTATTTTATGGAAAGCCCCTGCTTTTTCTATATCATCAGCGGTTGCTTTATCTGCTCCAATGGTAACAGTAGAGCCGGAGATTATTTTTGAGATCAGAACAGGAGAGATACACATAGCACCAATAGGCATCTTCATTTGGTAAGCATTTTTAACCACTTTTTTTACCTCTTCAAGAACCCTGAAGTTTTCACCTTCATAAGCGTAGGAACAGAGGTTCTTAGCTACCCCAAAACCACCAGGAAAAACTATCGAATCAAACTCTTCAAGGTTTATTTGGTCAAGGGGTGTTATCTCGCCCCTGTTTAGGCGAGCAGCTTCAATTAATACATTACGCTCCTCAGTGGTAACCTCTCCGGTTAAGTGATTAACGACATGGTACTGATTAATATTTGGAGCAAATACCTTGTAAGTGCCATTGTTTCTTGAGATTGCGAGTAGAGTACAAACAGTCTCATGAATCTCAGATCCATCATAGACACCACATCCTGCCAGAATTACAGCAATTCTTTTCATTTGTTATCTATTTTCTTGTTCAATATTTATAAAGAGTTTACCATTCAGAAGACAACCAAATCATCTCTATCAAGATATTTGAATCATGATATTTGGGTTGCTTCCATTTCAAGTTAGCTATCTAGCTTTAAGCAAACATACATTTATCTGATCTTTTTTGCAAGTATGAGGTTAGTATGGTTGAATTAGATTCTCATTTCTGTATTTTTTAGATTTTCGTATTGTTCAGATATTTTCAAGGAATGTGTTTGAGTTATAGGAAATAGGGAGCGTTTAGGTGTTAAATAGGTCATAGGAAGTATCGCTTTGAACAAATTCATGACTTCATGGGTTAAAAAGGGTTACATTTAAAGATAAGATGTTAGACAATCAATTTGCCAATTTTAGAAATGAATATATGTATGGTGCTTTGTCCGATGAGGTACTCCCGGTAGAGCCAATACACCTTTTCCATTTATGGTTTGATGATGCCAGAAGTGCAGGCGAGCCTGAACCAACAGCAATGAGCCTTGCTACGGCTACAAAAGAGGGAATCCCTTCAGTTCGCATTGTACTTTTAAAAGATGCAAACCAAGATGGATTTGGATTTTTCACTAATTATGACAGTAGAAAGGGAGAGGAGTTACTAAGTAATTCCAGCGCAGCTCTGCTCTTTTTCTGGCCTAAAACTCAAAGGCAAGTACGAATTGAGGGTAAGGCTATTAGAATGAGTGAAAATGAATCTGATGCTTATTTTTCAAGTCGTCCAATGGGTAGTCAGATCGGAGCAATAATATCACCACAAAGTAAAGTTATCCCTTCAAGAGAATATCTGGAGGAGCTTTATAATAGTGGCTCAGTGGTTTATAAGGAGGGCGTGTCACCTATTCGACCATCGTTTTGGGGTGGGTTTAGATTGATACCTAACCGAATTGAGTTTTGGCAGGGTCGGGAGAACAGACTTCATGACAGGGTTGTCTATAAGGCTCTTGACCCAGATGGATGGGATATCGTTAGACTGGCGCCTTAATACCTACTATTTTGCCTAAGATTTTGTCGAATTTAAGAGAAATTGGGTTGATCTAGTTTTTTCCTGACTTCGACACTTTTATTGAGCATGTTTTGTATTACACTGATAAACAAT
>JAJTBW010000140.1 GCA_021286705.1 Sphingobacteriia bacterium | reverse complement strand
ATTTTCTCGTAGGGGCATCTTCAAATATTAAAGATCGAACTTCATTTTCTGTAGTTCGATACCTTCAATGGCTCTGATCTTTGCTTCAAGCTCATCTTGTCTTTCAGAAGAGCCATCAAGCTGAATCAACATAATGCCGACTCTTGAGCAGGTGGCTGAAGTAACCTCATGAAAGCCGAGCCTCATGGAGACAATATCAGCATACTCTGATAAGATTTGCTGAGTTTTCCCTGCTTCCTTTATTCTATCAGTGATCAAAAGACCTAAAACACGAATTTCTTTCATTTCTATATACTTTTATCCGTTGATGCGGTTGTAAAGTTGGTCAGTTCATCTACACATTTAGAGGTCCATGAATGCCAAAACCGAATCACACAGAAATATTAATAATAGAGGTCGCGTTCGCCATTCTTAATGCGTTCGATGCGGCTTCTCATCTCATCGACATTTTGGTAACCTCGGAGTAATTCGATCTGCTCATCAATCAGTTTCCAACCCTTCTCAGCAGTTGCAGCAGGAGCATAGTCAATAAGGTACTCAGCCAGCGTTAGAATGGCATTGGCACTGCAATATCTCTTAATAAAGCCTGGCACAGAAAACTCCATAAAATGTTCTCCGGTTCGACCCAGTCTGTAACAAGCAGTGCAGAATGATGGGAGATAATCTTTACCTACCAGTTCATCAATAATCTCGTTGAGAGAGCGGCTATCATTGATAAGAAACTGTTCTCTGTTAAGATCTTGCATTTCATTCTCTGACTCAGAATAGCTACCTAATTCAAGCTTAGTTCCTCCATCGATCTGTGAAACGCCATATTGCATCACCTCTCTTCTAACAGCGGGATTTTCTCTTGCAGTCAGAATCATTCCGGTATAAGGAACCGCCAATCGGAGTATAGCAACCAGTTTAACAAACTCTTCATCAGATACCCTGTATCGTCCTTCGAAATCAAGCATTGAAGCATCCTGAATGCGGGGGAAGCTTATAGTATGAGGGCCTACATTATAGCATGCCTCAAGGTGATTGGTATGTCTAACCAAACCCATAACCTCAAAGCGCCAATCATAAAGACCAAATAATGCACCCAGCCCGACATCATCAATACCCGCCTCCTGGGCTCTGTCAAATGCTGTTAAACGCCAGTTATAATCAGCTTTTTTCCCTCCCAGATGATAAAGTTTATAAGCCTCAGGGTTATAGGTCTCTTGGAAAATCTGATAAGTGCCAATCCCGGCTTCCTTAACGGTTCTAAAACCATCAATATCCAAAGGCGCTGCATTGATATTCACCCGTCTGATTTCACCATTTCCCTTCTTTACACCGTAAACTAGTCGTGTAGTATGGGCAATATACTCAGCATTATACTCTTTATGCTCACCATAAACCAGAATTAGCCTTTTATGCCCATTATCCTCAAGAGCCTCAACCTCTTTTACAATCTCAAGATCCTCTAATGTCTTTCTGACTGCATCCTTATTTGATGCTCTAAACCCGCAGTACCTGCAATTGTTGGTACACTTATTACCAATGTAAAGAGGAGCAAACAGGACTATTCTATTGCCATATATCCTCTTTTTAAGCTCTTTTGCGCCATTTTTAATCTCCTCAACCAGCTCCGGGTCGGTTGCATTAATCAGAACCGCCGTCTCTTCAAGAGTAAGTCTCTGTTTATTGAGTGATTTAGCAATAACCTCTCTAACTCTTTCCTTATCTGATTTAGTATTATTGATTAAATCCCAGATTTCGTCAGGGTCAATGAAAGGAACATTTCTTTCATCTTTTATCTTACATTGCTCCGGATAGAACTTCATGTGATATTAATTTAATGTTTGATGGTCGCTTAGAGTCGGTGATATTGAAAGCCTAATCAAGCGAAGCATTCAACAGCTTCAAAACATTATCTCATAAGAGGCCAACCAATGGTATGATTTTATACAAAGGTACAGTTAATTGGGTAGCGTCATGCCTGAATAACCCTCTTTTTTAGTTCTATTCTGCATTTCCATTTCTTTTAACAAAATAGGCCACCTTCTCCAAGGAGGTAATCATGTCATACTCCTCGAGGTAGACATGAGGGGCAACATTAACTGATTTGGGTGTATAATTCAAAATACCCTTTATACCAGCGATAACTAACTTCTCAGCTACATCAGGTGCTTGCTCAGCAGGGACAGTAATAATAGCTATGGTAATGCCATCACGTTTGATTATCTCATTCAATCTATCCACATGATGACAATGAACGCCCGCATAGTTTTTATCAACCTTATCCGGATTAACATCAAACCCTGCTACTATAGACAATTTCGAGCGTCTCCCGTTAAAATAACCGATTAAGGATCGTCCGAGGTTACCTATTCCAACTACACAAACCTTTAGTCCGTCTTTGGTATCTAAGATACGCCCAATTAGATCTATCAATTCTTTTACGTCATACCCTTTGCGCAGCGTTCCACTATGGCCAATAAGCATAAGATCTCTTCTTACCTGGACCGGAGTAATATTGTGTATCTGAGCAATTTCATGAGAAAAGATATGCTGCTTCCCTTTTGAAAGACAAATAAGTAAATTACGTCGATACTGACTTAATCTTTCAATTGTTTTATCGGGTAAAGCTTTTAAGTTCGCAATCATTTTTGGAATATTTCTTTGATTATTGGGCTTTAATTGGCAAAATTACTGTAAACACTGAACCTACATCAGGAGTACTCGTAACATCGACCTTCCCATTGTAAGTTTCAACAACTTTTTTCATAATACTAAGACCTAATCCTGTTCCGGATATCTCTCTGGTCTTTTCATTTTTAATTCTTACGAAATCTTGAAACAGTCTGGCTAAATCCTCTTGGGCCATTCCTATTCCTGTATCTGAGACCTTAATAATAACTGAATCATCAAGCTTCTCAATAAAGACTTCAACAGAGCCGCCATCACGATTATACTTGACTGCATTCGAGATTAAGTTATTAAAGACGATCTCCATTTCACTGCTATCGGCCAAGAATGTGGTATCTGAGGAGGTCTTCAAGATCATCTTGACATCCTTTTGAATGGCTATGGGTTTGGCAGTATCAATAGCACTGGATGCGATGCTTGCGAGGTTCAGTTCTTGAATATTCTTCTCTTTTTGTCCTGATTCAATTCGAGTCATATCAAGAAGATCTAAGATTAGGGTTCTCATTCCCTTAATTCGCTGCATACTGCGATCAATAGCCTGCTCATAGTCATCAATCTGGTCACCCAACTGTTTCTCTTGCATCATTCTCAGATAACCTTCAATGGCATTAAGAGGAGCTTTTAGTTCATGTGATAAAACCGAAAGAAACTGGAAGCGAATCTGTTTACCTGTAGCTTGCAACTCTTTGGTCATACGAACCAGAAAAACATGCTTAGTGATGCTCTCGATGGCTGATTTTAACTCTTGAGGGGTAAATGGTTTGGGAATAAAATCATAGGCTCCATCAGCTGTTGCTTTAACGGCTAACTCTAAAGAGGCATAAGAGGTAATCATTACAACTACAATATCATGCTTTTTCTTCTTAACGTACTCAAGAACCTCAACACCCTGAATACCGGGAAGTTTATTATCAAGCAGAATAATATCAGGTTTATTAGACTCAATCTGGTCAATACCCTCCTCTCCGGTAGCAGCTTCCACGATCTCAAACTCGAAAGGCTCAGCCATAAACGGGTAATCGACCCTGAAATTTCTTAAAATCCGCTCTATTCCGGCACGAATAAAGGGCTCATCATCAACAACCAATATTCTGAGTTTAGCCATACCTATGAAGTTTTAGATCCTTTACTTTTAAGAAGTCGCTCTATCTCAACCTGTAATTGATCTGCCCTCAACCCCTTCTCGAGGAAAAGATCCGCTTTAATCCACTTATGCTCAAGTTCATCGGTACTATCAAACATAATACCCGTCTCGGCAGTAACGGCTGTTGCAATAATGATTGGCACTTCAGGATACTTTCGTTTCATCTTATAACTAAGAATAAAGCCGCTATCCTCGTTTTCCATCATTAAATCAAAGATTGCTAATGTTGGCCTGAATCTCTCGATAATCTTCTCTGCCTCACGTTGGCTCTCGGCTACAACAACATCAAACCCGATTTTCTCAAGCACAAGCTTCTGTTGAAACAGATAATCGGGATCATCATCAGCAATCAAAATTGTTCTTTTCTTTGACTCCATCATTTCAAGTATATCGTCAGACACTCTTTTTTCTTGGCAACACAAGTGTAAACGTAGTTCCTGTTGGCCCCTCTGCCGGGTCAGCATTTGAATCTACATTTATCTTCCCCTTATGCATTTTTACAATTCCATAAATTAATGGCAAACCCAATCCTGTCCCCTTGCCTAACTCCTTTGTCGTAAAGAAGGGGGTAAATATTTTATCCATATTCTCTTTGGAGATTCCTGTCCCCGTATCAGATATATGAATAATAATCTCCTCATCGGTATCACTAATTGATAGCTTAATAGTTCCACCAGATGGTGGCATGGCTTCAACCGCATTCTTCTCCAGGTTCGTCAGAACCTGCAACATCTGGTCTTTATCAAGATCGGCTATAGGATTCTGAACAATGGATTCAAACAATAGAATAACATGATCAGGCTTAATAACTGAATCAAGGCTGCGTTTCGCCAATTCAACCACATTAAGTTCCTGGAGGTTAACTTGATTCTTTCTTGCAAAATTAAGTAATCCACCAACGATTTTTTTACATCGTGCGGTCTGCTCCACAATCAACTGTAAATCCTGAAACATCGGATCAGTCTCGCCAACCTCCTCCATTAGAATATTACTATACATCGTAATAACCCCTAATGGATTATTCAATTCATGTGCTATGCCAGCTGATAACTGTCCCATGTGTGCCAACTTCTCAGTCTGTTTCAAGGCATCTTTAGCCTTGGCCAACTTCTCTTTCGAGATATTAAGATCATTCAACGACCGATGAAGCTTCTCTATAGCAAACGGCAAACACATCTCAGTCTCAGCAAAACCATTCAATATCGCTACTGCATGCTCTTCACAGGTATTATAGCCACAGGCACCACAATTAAGCTGATCTTTAGGCTCTTTTTTACCCATACTAAACATGACTTGAGCAATCTCATCATTTGTAGGTTGAGGTATCCTACGGTCTTCAGGAGAAAATACTTGCGTAATATCAAGCTCTCTGAACTCACGCATATCAAGTTCCCACTGAGTCTGATCAAATGTGCGAAGTTTCTCTCTGACATAATTTGTTACAAGAACACTTCTGGTATATCTCTTTCCACCTGGGGAAGTACCAGGCCCCATGATGCATCCATTACAACAGAGTAACTCCAGATGCTGTGCTCCGATATAACCGGCTTCAAACTCTTTCAAAGCATTCCTGAAATTCTCAGGGCCTTCAGCAATAATAATATCTCTTTCTGATAGATCCTCCCTAATATTAGTAGTTTGAAGCAGCCCTCTACTGATTGGAAATATCGCACCTTTCCCAGCCCGAGGCGGATCAAAATCAGAGCCTTCGACATTATCCTGACGGATACCAGCATCTTCAAAGAGTTGCCTTAACTCTTTAAAAGTAAGCACCTCAGTAACCTCATGTGACTCGGCTTTTTTTGCTATACAGGGGCCTACAAAAACAACCTTTAAATCATCTCCATGACGTTTCATTAATGCTCTGGTCATCGCTACCATCGGCGAGGCAATTTTCGCTAACTGAGGAACCAAATCAGGGTGATAATGTCTTACATAGTATACCACTGCGGGGCAATCGCTTGAGATCATTCCTTGTATCTCATGCGAGTTAAAATTCTTCTCATACTCTCTGGCAACCAGATCAGCTCCAAATGCAACCTCGCATACATAATCAAAGCCTAAGGCACGAACCATCCCAACAAACTGACGAACATCTTTAATATCGCCAAACTCAGCCGCAAAACTAGGGGCAATGATAGCAGCTTTCTTATGCGAGGAGACCAACAGGTTTTGTACCTCTGATGTGGTCTGAAGATAGACCTTAGCATTCTGACTACACACCGTTGTACATCGTCCACAACCAATGCATCTCAAATTCACAACTGCAGCCTGACCATTTATAATCTGAATAGCCTTCACAGGACACTCACGAACACAGGTATAACAAACCCTACAGCGATCCTTTATTGTGAATACCAGCTGATTTCGATATGATCTGCTCATTGCTGCCATTTATTGATCCTTATGTAAATATGTGGTATGAAGATTCTCCATTGAAAGGTCAGACATTGGCTTCTCTAAAAACTTCTGATACAGATCACGTATTCCGGGATTCTTATGTGCTACTCGGATGGTCTCTCGCTCATCTATATCATACAAGCTTTTAACCCTTAATTTAATATCCTTCTCCTCCGATCCTAACGGCTGACCACCTCCATTTACACATCCACCGGGACAAGCCATCACTTCAATAAAGTGAAGATCTCTTCTTCCAGCCTTAACCTCATCTATGAGTTTCAATGCATTATTCATGCCACTAACGGCAGCAAAACCTAGCTTAAACCGTCCGGCTTGAACAAAGAACTCCTTCCTGCTACTATTCTGTCTCAATTCAGACACCTTTAACTCTGCCAATTCAGCACCAGTAATCATGAAGTAGACTGTCCTGGCCAATGCCTCAGCTAATCCACCAGACACTCCGACTAACTTTGAAGCCGAACTCCTTATCTGGAATGGTTCGTCTGATAAATCACTACCAACATTCTGCATATCTATTCCATGGAGCTTAATAAAGCCAGCCAATTCCCGCGTAGTAAGCACATGATCGACATGAGTAATAGCCGCAACTGTCATCTCTTGCCGCTGAGCTTCAAACTTCTTAGCTGTACATGGCATCACTGAGACACAGCATATATCTTTCGGATCTTTCCCGACTACTTCACTGTAGTACTTCTTCACTACGGCTCCCATAATCTGCTGGGGCGACTTGGTGGTGGAGAGATAGGGAATTAATCCGGGATGAAAAGTCTCTGCATAGTAGACCCATGAAGGACAGCAAGAGGAGAACATAGGAATCTTTTTTCCTTCATTCAATCTCTTTACCATCTCTGTAGCCAGCTCCATTATTGCCACATCGGTAAAGAAACTCACATCAAATACCTTATCAAAACCCATCTTTCTTAAAGAGGCTGTCACAATACCGTTGACATCCTTACCGCTCCGATGTCCAAATGAATCTCCTAGTGAGACTGGTACCGTTGGGCTTAAAGCCGCTACCATGAACTTTTGATGGTTATGAAGCCCCTCCATTAGGTCTATCGTACGACTCTTCTCATAAAGTGCTCCAGTAGGACAAATGGTAATACATTGACCACAATGATGACAACTCCTTGAGTTAAGCCCTTTATTGTAGGTTGTACCTATTACCATGCTACTGCCTCTCTTAATAAAATCAATAGCACTAACAGCCTCAACCTCCTCACATATTCTGACACACCGGCCACATAATATACACTTAGCAGGATCTCGAACTATACCCGGACTGCCAGTGTCACGCTTGTGCGACTGTTTTCTGCCCGAGAAGCGTCTCTCTCTGACATTCATATCCACCGACAAATCTTGTAACTCACAATTGCCATTTCTTTCGCAATAGAGACAGTCATCAGGGTGATTACTCAATAGTAGCTCAACAATGGTCTTTCTGGCCTTAATAACCCGTGGAGAGTGGGTCTTAATCTTCATCCACTCTTCAACCGGATGAGAACAAGCGGGAATAAGCTCTTGCCTCCCTTCAACCTCTACAACACATATACGACATGCCCCTGTAGGAGAATGACCATTAATATGACAAAGCGTTGGAACACGAATGCCGTTTTGTTCCAAAGTCTCCAGAATGGTATCTCCTTTTCTCGCTTTTATTACTTGATTATTGACTTCAATTGTAAAGACCATAACAGTAGTATTATTTGGAACTAATAGCATTAAACTTACAAGAATCGTAACAGATACCACACCCAATACACTTATCCTGGACAATGAAATGGGGGCTTCGTTGACTACCTATAATGGCGTTTGCAGGGCATTTCCTCAGACAGACCGTACAACCGGTACACTTATCAATATCTATTAAAAAAGTCCTAAGTCCTTTACAAACATTTGCCCGACAAACTCTATCGAAGATATGCTCTTCATACTCATCTCTAAAATACTTTAAAGTTGAAAGAACCGGATTCGGTGCCGTCTGACCTAAGCCACACAGCGAGGTATCTCTGATCACCTCCGCTAACTCCTCAAGCATCATCACCCCTTTAAAACGTTCAAGGGTCTCATGCTTTCCGTCATCATTCGGACGTCGTGTAATTGATTGCAATATCTCCAACATGCGTCGGGTTCCTTCTCTACAGGGGATGCACTTACCACAGCTCTCATTCTGCAGAAAATACATAAAGAACTTAGCCACATCAACCATGCAGGTATCTTCATCCATAATGACTAGCCCCCCTGAACCCATCATTGCGCCATGCTCAGAGATAGCCTCATAATCTACAGGGACATCCAAACAGGTATGATCAAGACAAGCACCCGATGGGCCGCCTATCTGAAGTGCTTTAAACTGCTTATAATCCCTTATTCCGCCGGCAACAGTGAAAATAATATCCCGGAAGCTGGTACCCATCGAGACTTCAACCAGACCAGTTCTTCTTACCTTTCCCGAGATGGCAAATACCTTAGTGCCATTACTGGTCGCCGTACCAATACTTTTAAACCATCCGGGACCAAGTCTGATAATTGCAGGGACATTCGCTAATGTCTCAACGTTATTAACAACAGTTGGCTTGCCAAAAAGCCCCCTCTGAGCAGGATAGGGTGGCTTAGGTTGCGGGGTTCCTCGATTACCCTCAATGCTATTTATCAATGCGGTCTCCTCACCACAAACAAAGGCTCCGGCTCCAACCCTTATGGTTAAATAGAGACTATAACCACTATCAAAGATATTTTGTCCTAAAATGCCATAATCTTTTGCCTGCTGAATGGCCTTCTCCAGTCGTTTAACAGCAAGGGGGTATTCAGCTCTGATGTAGATATATGCCTGACTGGCACCAATAGCATAGGAAGAGATAGCAATGCCTTCAATGAGTCTATGCGGGTCACCCTCAATCAAAGCCCTATCCATAAAGGCACCTGGATCACTTTCATCTGCATTACAAACCAGATACTTTTGATCGGCCTGAGTATTATATGCTATCTTCCATTTCTTTCCTGTTTCAAAACCAGCACCTCCCCTACCTCGTAGACCACTCTCCAGTACCATATCACAAACCTCGCCAGAGGAGTAATTACGTATAACCTTTACAAAAGCTTTATATCCATCACGAGCCAGGTATTCATCAATAGAAGCAGGATCAATTAAACCACAATTCTCTAAAACTAATCGAGTTTGCTTCTTAAAGAAATCCAGATCAGTCCACACAGGAACGCCCTCCCAAACAAGAAAGTTTGACGCAGGAAACTGGCATAAAACATCATCCTCGGGTATCGTATTATTGAAGACAGCATCTAAGACATTATAAACTCTTTCAGCCGTAACATTTGCAAATGAGACCCTATTCTTTCCCGGTAACTGGACATCCACTAGCGGCTCAGCTGAACATAATCCGATACAGCCAGTCTCAACAACCGAAGCATTTACCTGATGATCTGACAGCCAATTCTTCACCATCTGAATTGTACCCGAAGCCCCGGCCACAAGGCCACATGTTCCAGCCCCAATGAAAATCACAGGCTTATCAATCTTTTCTCTTCTCAGTGAACGAATCTGGTCTTCTGTTTGACGACTAATTGCCCCTTGGTCACTAAGAAGCAACTGTTGAACTAAACCATTCTTTGTCTTTTTAGTCTCTACCATTTTCTCCCTCCTCCCTGTTTCTATAGAGCAGTAAAATATCACGAATCTTAGCCAGTGTCACATGATCATAGAAGGTGCCGTTAATTGAAATAACGGGTGAAAGGCTGCATGCGCCCATGCAACTTACAACTTCAAGACTAAACATCCCGCTTCTCGTGGTATTACCGGCAGTTATTCCTAGCTGCTTCTCCAGTTCAGCCAAAATCGTTGATGAACCCAACACATGACAAGCTGTTCCTCGACAAATTCTAATATGATATCGTCCTTGTGGCGTAAATCTGAATTGGTCATAAAACGTCGCAATAGAGTATATCCGGCTTGCAGGAATCGTCAAATACTCACTGACCTTACGTATAGATTGGTCACTCAGATATCCCTCTAATTCCTGTACTTCTTGCAAAACTTGTATCAAACACTCCTTCCCTTTGCTGGGAAACCGCTCTAGTAGCCGATCAATTGCATCATGCATCATGGTTGATTCTTTATGTGGTGCAGAAAAATAAGCAATCATATCATTGTTACAAATTTAACAATGTTACAATCATAACAAGCATTTATAATAAAAAAAACTAAGTGAAATCCACCATATCTCTCTCAATATCCGTTCTTTTCCTTAACAGACAGTTCGTTTCATTGAAATTGGTTATGTTAATCGCCCAGAAACAACTCTAACATCCATTTTCGCGAAATCAGACAGGATCTCCTGACCTCGACACTTTTATTGACCTGTCATTATATTATACTGATAAATAATAAACTAAAAACACAAGGACGCTCTTTGGGGTGTCCAAAGAGTAAAATTAACCCATTATGCAGCTATCCAGACAAAAAAAAAGATAGTTCAGACCATTGCGTTTCATTGAGTACAGGTTTGTGTACTTCAGATTTTATTTTTAACCACGAAAAACACTAAAAACACGAAATTCTTCATCTAGCAGTTTTCGTGCCTTTCGTGGTTTAAATGATCTAGCCAACGGCAAGTAGCCAGCGGCAAGTAGCCAGCGGCAAGTAGCCAGCAGCTAGTAGCTAATCTTTGAATATTGAATTTTGATCTCTCCCGCCAGCCACAAATACTCATGTTCCAATTCACTAATAATCAGCATCTTTAAAGCTCCCCTCTTATATCCCTCTTATATCTCTCTTATGACTCTCTTATGTTCTCTTATGTTTTCTTATGTCAACTTCTCCTCAACTTCTCCTCAACGTCCTCTCAATATCCCCTCTATATCCTCTACCTATAAGGTTCCTATTTTACACGAGTTTATAGGGAGAGGATAGGGAGAGGATAGGGAGAGGATAG
>JAJTBW010000139.1 GCA_021286705.1 Sphingobacteriia bacterium | reverse complement strand
ATCAGTAAATTCTAGAAAGGTATAGAAAACAATAATCCTATCCCTGCCTTTGAGCTCTTATCTCAGTAACCGTCTTTCCTCCTGAGCCCATGTTGTCATCGTCATATTCCTGAATAATGACAGTAAAATACTCCTCAGGAATGTGTGTTGTTTCATGAGCGATGGCAGTAAATTGCCTGATTAGATCACGTTTCTGATCAGGAGTCATCTTTGTTCCTTGGTAATTGATAACTGGCATAATTAAAGGCTTTAAAATTTACAATTCGTATACATCCATCACTTTTTTCTCAAACCAGGAACTCGTATAAGAGAAGAATTGAATCATATGCTCAGATTTAAGATGCGCATCAAGATGCTCTTTTGAGTCCCAACGTTCGAAAATAAAAACCTCAGGATTTTCTTCATCTTTCTGGTATAACTCATATTCAAGACAACCAGTTTCCTGTCTTACGACTGTTGCAATTTCATTGAATTGCTTTATATACTCTTGCTTATACTCCGATTTTGGAGTTGTCTTAACAGTTACGATTATCATAAAAAGGCAATTATTATTTTCACTCTAAAAATCCAGCCCTACACTTTTTCTATATCAGATAAAAAGCTATTAATAGCATCCACCAGTCGGTCTGCTTGCTCCATCGCACGCTGCACAACATCCTCCTTTGTGTCATTATCCATCTAGTACAGTATTTGCTCTATGAATCATTTCTGTCAGCTCAATAGCAAAGTCCTCACCGAGCTTCTCACAATATCGTTTATAAAGTTCCTCCAACGCTACTCGTATTTCTGATTTTAAACTAACTCCTTTTTCGGTTGGATAGACTTCGGAAAACTTCCCATTCTGTATTCGCTCAACATACCCTTTTTCAATTAGTTTATCAACAAAACGCGTCATCGTCGAAGCCTTTAAATTCATCCGTCTACTTAATTCGTTCTGACTTAAACCAGGCTCTTCAATAAGCTGAAGCATTAGATGCGCATAAGAAATAGGTATACCTAAATGGCTAAAACACTCATCAGCAATATTATTAATGTACCTTGATAAAGAATTAGCGGTAAAATAAAGACAACTCTTCTGATATGTTGCACATGTTTCACTCATACTCATTTCATGTTTGCATATACAAATGTAGAATTAAATAGTTGTACATACAACTATTATTCAAAATTATTCTTTGCCCAAATGATACTATCTCTAAACAAATGAGATGTTTTCTCTATTTTCGCCGCAAATACTGTCTTTGTGGAGAAAATTGCAGCAAAGTATAAGGCCATCTTGGAAGAGAGCCAAACCGAAATTGAGAGACTAAATCGTAAAGTCCGTATCTGCATGATAACAAGGTTATCATTAATTCTCATTTTAGCCGGTTCATTTTATTTATTAAGAGATACAGAGCTAATATTACTGACTCTCTCAACCCTTTTCATCTTCACTCTTTTTATCATGGCCGTTATCTATAACAATAGGCTCACACAAAGACGACAAAGGCAATTGTCACTCATGCAGCTAAACAAAGATGAGTTGAGTGCATTGCAGTACGATTTTTCGGCTTTTGAAGGCAGATCCGACCTACAAAATCCAGAGCATCCATTTAGTCTTGATCTTGATATCTTCGGTAATAACTCTCTGTTTCAATCACTAAACAGAACAATACTACCTCAAAGCAGCGACAAACTAGCTAAAGCATTCATAGAGCCTCAGGAGAAAGAAGAAGATATTTTACTTCACCAGGCAGCGATTCATGAACTATCTCAAAAGCTTGAGCTCAGACAGTCGTTCTATGTTACGGGTAAAGTAGCACTAAAAAAAGGGGTAGATGTAAATGATCTTTTGAAAATAAGCGATACTACATTTTCAAATCTCTCAGCATCTATTTGGAGGTTCGCTATCTATATAATCCCATTGTTTTGGGTCATAATAGCAATTTTAACTGTTTTTGGATTCTTTCCTCTAGTTGTAAGTTCTCTCTTCTTCCCAATCAGTTTTATCATAGCTAACTTCAAGGTAAAACAAATCAACCTACTTCACAACAAGGTGAATAAGATGAATGAGCTTTTTTCAACTTATGCTCAATTACTCAAAATAGTTGAGGATGCCGATTTAAAGTCTGATCTGAACAACGCAATTAAAGTTAAGCTTACATCTCAGAATCTTAAAGCCTCCAAGGTAATAGCCAAACTATCAAAACATCTAGGAGCACTAGATCAAAGAAGTAACATGGTTATTATGCTTTTAAATGTGTTTATTTTATGGGACATTAGAATCTCTCTTGACATCCTTCAATGGTTCAGGAAGCACCATAAGAACATTCCAGATTGGTTCGATTCACTTTATGAATTCGATAAGCTTTGCTCGCTGGCTGGCTTCGCATATAATCATCCCAAATACATTTACCCAACTATTGATAATAATTACTTTAGATTGAATGGAGTAAATGTTGGTCACCCGTTGATGAATAGAGACAAGTGTATTACCAACTCAGTTGAGTTTAGAAAAAGTCCGTTTTTCATGATAATTACAGGAGCTAATATGGCAGGGAAAAGCACTTACCTTCGAACTGTTGGTGTGAACTATCTACTTGCTAATATGGGATTACCTGTATTCGCTGATTCATTTGTCTTTTTTCCAGGAAAACTATTTACCAGTCTTAGAACTTCAGACTCACTGGTAAATAATGAATCTTACTTCTTTGCTGAGTTAAAAAGGATTAAAAACATCATAGATCAACTTCGATCAGATGAAAAACTATTCATCATTCTTGATGAGATTTTAAAGGGGACAAACTCAACCGATAAACAAAGAGGGTCAAAGGCATTAATCAAACAGTTTGCTTTAGATGGCGCTTGTGGTATTATTGCAACCCATGATCTTCAACTGGGAGAACTCCAAAACGAATTCCCTGAAAGTATCAGAAATTTCTGTTTCGAAGCCGATATTAAAGATGACCAATTAACATTCAGCTATAAACTTAGAGAAGGTATAGCTGAAAACATGAATGCCTGCTTTCTAATGAGTAAAATGGGAATTATTTTGTAAAGGCTGGACAGAAGGCTTATCGATTCTATGATTTTAATATTCATGAATCAAAGTCCAACAGAGACAACATTACTTCTTTCCTATTTTAGTCTTTTCCAATTGTTTCTTTTCATTAGCTGTATACCCAGAGCCATCGCAACGGTTGCTCTTTTGGTTCGGTTCATCAAAGTTAAAATCAGCTTTACGACAGCGTTTGTTTTCGTAGTTGTCACAAACACCGTTTCTGTCGTTATCCCTAAAACAGTTTCGCTTAAGGATGGTGGTATCATTTTTAACAGGTGGACGCTGGGCAGACAAATCAATGGCTATAAAACTATTGAGAATTATAACGAGTATTGATAATGATATATATTTTGCTCTCATAGATTTAATTTCAGATCCGTCATGAAAAATGACTTATTCTTTTAGACCAACGGTTAAAACAGATTAACTGCAAAGATAACAATGTTAGCTCAAACACCGTGCCATTAAGGATTATTGGCAAACACTTCCTTAACCAGTAGCACCAAGAAATATTGGGATAAAAAAATGCAACGAATCAACTTCAAGAGCAAAAATCAACCCTTAAAATTTCGGACATAAAAACGTTCAGAGATGAAACAATAACTTCATCTACAAGAGGATCATTAACCTATTAACATCAAGTCTTAGATATGGTTAAAATTAGTATTTTGCTTAAGGTGTTCTACGTAAGTATTAATTCGAATCATCTCTTTTGGTATATCAATCCCTTGAGGACAAAGAGGGTTACACTTTCCACAAGAAATGCAGTGGTCAGCCTGTCTTAGTTTAGGAACGGAACGATCATATCCAACTAAGAATGCTTTTCTATATTCTTTATAGTTTTCATCGTTATTGGATTTAGCAAAGGTGCCCTCGTTAATGCATTTATTATAATGAGAAAAGACAGCTGGAATATCAATCCCATATGGACAAGGAAGGCAATAGTTGCATTCAGTACATCCAATGAGAGGAAAGGTAAGATATTCCACAGCGATAGATTCTAAGAGATGTAAATCATCATCTGTAAGCTTTTTTAACGGGGAGTAGGTTTTGAGGTTATCCACGAGATGTTCTTTATAGGTCATCCCACTTAATACAGTTAAGACATTTGATGGTTGCCCTGCATATCTAAAAGCCCATGAGGCCAAACTAGCTTCAGGCTCTCGTTCTTTTAATTTACGTGCCAGGAACTTTGGAAGTTTCACCAACCGTCCTCCAAGTAGAGGCTCCATAATTACAGCAGGTATCCCTCTTTTCTCCAACTCACCGTACAGATAATCAGCGTTAACATTAAACTCACCAGCATGCTTCCAATCGATGTAGTTTAGTTGAATCTGTATAAAGTCCCATTTATAATTAAGCGCTAAGACATAATCAAAAACCTTAACATCTCCATGGAATGACCATCCTAGGTTCTTGATTCGGCCCTCTTCTCTCTCCTTTAGGAGAAAATCAAGAAGACCGTTATCGATAAAACGACTATTAAACTCTTCAACCCCATTCATTCCAATGGCATGTAAAAGATAATAGTCGATATAATCAACCTTTAGTTCCTTCATCGAATTTCGATAGATGGCTACAGATCCTGCAAACGTTCTCTGTTCTCCCTCCTCAAAATTCGACATCTTAGTAGCAACCATGTACTTCTCTCTTGGATGTCTGCTAAGGGCGATACCTGTTGCACCTTCAGAGAGGCCACGTGTGTAAATTGGCGCAGTATCAAAATAGTTTACCCCATATTGAATAGCTAAATCCACCAAACTATTCCAAGCCTCTTGGTCGACCTCCTTCTTATCATTTTCCAATTTCTTCATCGGAAGGCGCATACACCCATAACCAAGTAATGAAACCTTATCTCCGGTAATGGGATTAACACGATACTCCATCAATTTTGGATCAATACTCTCTAATGAGATCTCTGCATCTTTCAGATCATCACTCTTTTTGGGAGTACAACCTACGGCAACTGCCGCAGAAACGCCCAATGCACCACCTAGTAACCTAACAAAGTCTTTTCTATCTATTTGACCCATGATTTCATTAATTATACGGTACGATGTCGTTCAACACCCTCAACATAAATTGCACTTAAAGGACGAGCAGGACAGAGATACTCGCAAGCACCACATCCAATGCATCTCTCAGAATTAACAGATGGTATCTTCCTTGATTGTTCATTCTTAGGATCAGACAACACCATCTCAATTGCATCCGAAGGACAGTGTCTGGCACAGTTTCCACAATCAACATCATCAATCAGTACGATACACCGCTTACGAATCCACTTCGCTTGACCTATTTGTATAGAACTCTTCTCCTCTTTAGTGATTGAACCAATAGCCCCTGTAGGACAAAGCTCTGAACAACTCACACACTCTGGGCGACAGTAGCCATTACGATAGCTCATCACTGGTTGCATCAGCGTTGATAGAGAGGTGGACGGACTTAAAAGATTATTCGGACAACCACTTATACAGAGGCCACAAGCTGTGCAATGTCTCGTAAAATGGCCTAATGCATGTGAACCAGGAGGACTTAGTGGCGTAACTCTATTTGGCTCTTCCTTCTCTTTCAGAATAGCTATCTCCTTTTTGATCTTATCCTGTGCTTTTAGCGTTCCACCAATTGCTAATAGAGCGGTTAGAGAGAGGAACCGCCTACGATTGCTCTCATTCGATTGTTCAGGTTCGCTTTCTGCCAATTTTGTTACCTTTCCCTTATTGCTCTGACGGATATATTTTATGGCTCCTTGTTTGCAGGCTTCAGTACAGTCCATACAGACAACACACCGAGAATAATCAATAACATGGTTTACAGGATCTATACATGAAGATTTACACTTCATTGCACAAACTTTGCAGCCATTACAGCGATTAACATCCAATACCGGCTTTAAAAGAGAGTACTTCGACAAAAATCCTAGTAATGTGCCTGCGGGACAAACAGTGGTACAGTATATCCTTCCATTAATCAAAGCCAGAAGCATGATAACCAAAAGAGTGACACCAGAGACGATTAATGTAAGAGTTGTCTTATGGTTAAAAGACATGGTATAAAATAATGTGCTATCACGATTCTCAGCCCAGGTAGCGAAGATGTTATTGAGTGCAACATAGGCTTGAGATCCGAAGTTGGTGGCAATTCTACCATAAGCAGCGTACGGATCAAGTAGTGCAACGATAAAACCTATACCCAAAAAGAAACTTACAACAAATAAGCCTAAAATGGAATATTGCAACCATCGCATCGGTTTAAGATAATGATACCGTTTCTTAGACTTAAAACGACCAAATCTGACTATGATATCCTGCATAATACCTAAAGGGCAGAGTATCGAGCAATAGACTCTACCAAACAGGAGTGTCATTGCTATTAAAATTATAAGTGCAATTAAGCTTCCTCCTAACAAAGCAGGTATCAACTGTAGTTTAGCTAACCATGAGAAAGATCTGACAGTATCAGTTGCATCCAGAAAAAGTAGAGTAATAAGACTAATGGAGATTAAGGCTAAGCCTATCCTAATCCTTTTAAGCATTATGTTTTCTTTTACTTGGTGAATGATCGATTACACAAAGTTAAAACTAATTATCTGTGTATTATCAACAATTAGGTTAGGCATGACAGATATTCCAACCTATTATACATCAGAATCAATTATCCGCTCCCTAGATTATAGAGTCAAAAAAACCATGATGCAGGCTAAGTACATCTGATAGACTATTTGCCTATAAACAATTTACCAGAACGTAACTACTCGTAATACTAGAAACTGAAAGTATCCCTTGATTATCAATAATTCACTAAATTTATAAATCAATCAACGATAAACAGTCAAGCCTCATGAAATCTGATTTCTTAAACATTACAGCCCAAAACATAGATAAAGAGCACATCTGTTGTGCCTTCTCCGAGAAAAAATGCAAAGAGGGATACGAGCTAAAGAAAGAGTGGTTAAAGGAACAGCTCGCTAAGGGTTACGTTTTTTACCGCTTAAATGAGCGAGCCAAAGTCTTTGTAGAATATGGGCCAGCAGAAGAGGCATGGTCGCCTATAGTTGCACCGGGCTACATATTAATTAACTGTTTTTGGGTATCCGGAAGATATGCAGGGAATGGGTATGGAAAGCAGTTATTAAAGCATGTCATTGACGAGGCAAAAGCAAAAGGTTATAAAGGAATTGTTATAATAGCAGGCTTTAAAAAGATTCCTTTTTTCCCCGATCCTAAATGGTTAATTAGGCAAGGATTCAAGGAATCGGATAAGCTTAATTTAGGATATCTCTTAATGGAGTATGTAATCGAAGAAAGTCGTGAAAAACCTCAATTTGCAGCCAGCTTAAAAGAGGAGCCAAAAGGGCTCCCATCAGGTTTAGTTGCCTTTTATAGCAATCGATGTCCATTTTCGGAATATTACGTCAATATCGAATTAACACGTATAGCCAAGGAGCACGATCTTCCTTTACAAATCATCAGGATCAATAGTAAAGAAATGGCTCAGAATGTTCCAACACCTGCTACCCTATTCAGTCTGTTTAAGGATGGTGTATTCTTGACCTCAGACATGAGTGTTTGCTTGGATGGGAAGTTTGAGAAGATTGTCTTTAATTCTAAATAGTTGTTAATTGATCACCTAAGAAGACGATGGTTGAAATAGAGCCTCAGCTGAACTACTATTCATAGTGTTATGTTTATTTTTAATATCAGCAAAAAGGGTATTATCAATAGCTTTTATATCATATCCTGACAGGCTACCTGCTTGATAACCTTTTATTCCTCCAAGAATGTTCTCATGAAAAGTTCCTATGGCATTGTTAATGGACTTATCCACCTGTCTAGCTATCTCGTTTGTAACTAGCACATCATAGCTTAAATCATTAAATCTCGAATCAAAAAGCATCTTAAAAACATCAACTTTATTTTTATATAGCGCTGTTCTATTAATTGTTCCTTTGGCTTTTTGATATGTTCTATACAGTTGAGAAACACAATTTAGTAGATGCTCGTCAGACTTAGTATATGACAAAAGATCTAACAAAAATCAGCAAAATAAGGCAAGAAGAATTACGAAATTACTGATTTTCCCAGATGCAATCCATTTTCAACCCACATCACTTTGCATCTCGACATAATTTGGGAACAAATCTTAGTTTCTTTATTTTATCACTCCAATAATATTCTACTCCTGAGGACAACTTCTATTTATATCTTCTAAACCCCATTCCGACATTTTATCGATAACAGGTAATAGAGTTCCCCCATATGATGAGACTCGATACTCAACTCTAGGAGGTATCACAGCAAAGTCAATCCGCTCCAAAACACCATCTTCTTCCAGCTCACGAAGTTGATCAACCAGCATCTGCTTGCTAATATCAGGAATTGCCCTTTGTTGCATTAAAAACCTATTGGACTCTTTTCGAATCAAAAAGATAATAACAGGCTTCCATTTACCTCATATAAGATTTATACAATGTGTAATCGGGCAATTATTGGGGTTAAAACCTTTGGTTTTCCTTTTAATATCCATTAGTCTATAATATTATACTATTCATTCTATCATGTACTACTATCCTTTTCTTGACAAAGGTTAAACAAAGTCTATTCATTTTCCATGAAGAATTTGTAGATAAAGGAAGACAAAAGAATAATCGTCAATCTACCTATGGCATAAACCTATCATTCTAAAGCCATTAATCACACCTGAATTACAAGACTACGCCGTTTGGAGTTCAAAAGGAGATCTTTAAGCAACAATAACTGTCGTAAAATAAAAAATACCGACTTCACAAGAGGTCGGTATTTCTACTTTAAGTACTAAATAAAATCTAGTATATTTTTGAGTTATCTCTGTATCCACTCTCATTTGAGAACCAACTCGGGTAGACAACGCCACCACTTTCAGCCCATTCTATAAAATGGAGATAAGCTTCATTAATTGGTGCTTTTTCAACCGGATAATCAAAACCCTGTAGTACATTAATACCCCAAGGTAAATTATTCTTAGTCTTATAATACTTTCCTTGTGCGGGATTACTATCATCATTCTTTGTACCAAACAGTTCAGTATTTACAAGACTGGTTGGGATTCTGTCAGCTAAATGAATCTCTTTCCCTCTATCCTGTTTAGCAACTATAAAGAAGTTAAACTTAGAAGGTGTCAATTCTAGATTAGAAACAGTACCTCCCGAAGCCGGAACGCCATTGTCAATAAAAACAAGGTGTACGTTCAATGTTTCATATGGAACTGTAGGTGCATCTTTATCTGTATTAATTCCAATACCCGACCCTGGCCACGACATCACCTTGTAGAAGTCATCAAAAGCGATGCATGTAGCATAAGCCTGACCATTCTCTAAGCCGTTAGCTGCAATACTGTAAATTGAGGCCTCAGAGAGGAAGTTACCACTAACACTCTGGATTTTGTCAGGTTGTATTCCATCTAACTGAAACCCAAATCCATTATGAAAACTTGCACCAGCAGCCCTCAAAGTAAACTGTCCAAATAGCTCAACTACATTATTGGCAGCATTGGTCACAGTCTTCATTCTGTAATCTACAACCATATCATTAAAATCATAATCTCCTTGCCCAGGCCATAAATCCTCAAAAGCTAGAGTTCCTGTTTGATTTTCTGATGGATAATAACTATTATAAGCTCTGTTTGGATCATTAGGATAAGCATCCTCTGCATCAACTACACCATCGCCATCTGCATCTTGAGAAACCACTATTGGAATACATCCGTTTGCAGGATCTGACCAATAAGTACCGGGAAAAACATAATCATCCGTTATCAAACGAGAATTCCCACCTGAACCAATCATGCTAACTCTAATCTTATAGGCTTGCTGCGAATTTGCAATCTCTTGCGGAATAGGAGCGGTAATATTTTGAATAGTCGCAACTGGTAAAGGAAGACTAAAGGCATAATCATAAAATAACACAGGAGTGCCTTCATAGTATGGAGGATTTGATGCATTGTAAGGAATATAGTATAACTGAATTCCTCTAGATGTGCCTGTTGAATTATCAAATTTCCCTTTGAAAGTAATATCCCCACTACCAACTAACATCCATGGAGTTTTAACCCAACATGCTCCAGGCGACAGGTTAGTCAACTGATTCGACCGGGCTGACCAAGACCCCGAAATTACTAGGGATGCTGTATTGGTATAAGAGACCGATCCAAATGCCCAACAGTTACCCTGCTCCATAGCACGATTTCCTGATTCGCAGTTAAGGGTTACCTGTCCCGAAACAAAAGAGACAAGACCGAGTAGTAGAATTGAAATAAATATCCTTTTCATAGTTAGATCCTCCTGTTTTTATTCTTCCGTAATCACTGGTATAAATGAAAACGTCGCTTTACCATTAGTAATTGAAACATTATAAGTCTGATTTCCATACTTTAGAACTAAATTGACCACAGTTGTGGGGACAATCAAATTCAATGACAGATCTTTATCCATCTGATGAAGACTGCTAAATAGTACTGAACCATCTGGAAGCGATACGCTAAGCGTTGATTTAACTGGAACCTGGGTAGGTAAGCCTGTAATAGTCAAAACTACTGGCATACCTGTAGACCAGTTAAATGACTCCTGTGCCTTCAACTCATTTAATGAACCAGGCAACTCAGTCGGTACCGGACTATCATCTTTCTTACAACCTGAAAAGAAGACTACTATCAAAGCCAACATTAATGTTATTTTTCTCATGATTGAAATTTTAAGAAACACATACACAAAAGTCATGCCTTTTATAAATACTCATATAAAAGCTTATAAATTATCACATTAAAGATACTAGAATTTTGTTACAATAATCAAATTTTCCAAAACTTAGAACCCTTAGTTCAAAAACGACTCATTGACTCTTCTATGCATACTATCGAAAACAATCTTATACATCAAAGAAATTGTTTTACCATCATAATGAAATGAAGGCACACGAAAAACCATTTCAAGACATCAATCATGTATAAAAATAAGCTACGAATGTTTTCTTTTAAAATGTAACTATATAATAACCATTCGCGCATTATAAATACTATTTAGGTATAGACCATTAACCTCTCTATTATTTTCTTCAGTAAATCTTTCAAACCCTTATCACTAAGTACATGACAAAAATTCAAAGATATTTATACATGATTGATTCTTAGAGTT
>JAJTBW010000320.1 GCA_021286705.1 Sphingobacteriia bacterium | reverse complement strand
CCTTGACCACCTCCCCTGACTCTGCATCGTCTGTAGGTTTCCCAACTCATCGTAGAGGAACATCTGGGTGTATTCTGACCATTTCTAAACTTCCAAACCACCAAATCTTTTTTAAACTTAAATACTGTCAAAATTTTAATACGGATTTAAAGTTAACCTTCATTTGGCATCTAATAGAAGTACTATTAATAGCATAAGCATCATAATTAGAAACACTATAAAATTCGGTTTTGTTTGTCTTCATAACATTGGAGACATCAGAAATAACCCATGGTAGCTTTGTAAAATATTTAGTGACCATCTCTCTATCCTTGATCATACCTGTACTTAGATAATCAAAATTGAATAAGATGAAGTCTTTTGCGTACATTCTATTTAAAAAACACTCATTAACCTTGATCGATCTACTAAGAACTAAAGTATCTAATGACGATATAAACAATAAATCTGGGGGTATTGAATAGTTTATTTCCATAAGAGTAACCCCTGATTGCTCAAGGATGAGACAATTTGGACAACTGCAAGCAATTCTATCTGCCTCTAAACGAATAATTGCAGGAACATAGATGTCATTCTTGCCTAGATTAATAACAACACTATTTATATAAATAGAGTCTGATTTTAGGGAAAGATAAATTTGAATTATCAAATCCTCATTCTTGATCTCAAAAATCTGCGAGTACACTTCTAGATGCAGTAATAGAACAAAAAGTAAAAACAAAATCTTTCTCATATTTCCCATCTAAATTTACTAACATTACTTCCTTTATATCCATATAACTTTACTGTTGCTTCATGTGCAGCTCGATAACTGAGGCCATCTTTTATCCTAAATAACATCTCCCTTAACTCATGCTTAACAACATCACTTCTAATATCTTTCAATTTTTCTTCATAATATATATCAACATGAGTTATCCTTCCTGAACCGTCAGCTGATCGAGGAATCCTATTTTGCTTCTGCTCTGCTAAATATGGAGTCCCTTTAGCAAGTGCAACCTGCCCTTGGAAACCTATTTTAGGCAGGATTGTTTTTTGCATATTATCATTCAAGTCCAAACCATATTCAGTGATTGAGGCACCAAAATAAAACTGCTTTACATTATCTAAATCTGAGAATTCTCCATCACTATGAATAGGCCAATCTTTAGGTGGTGTTTCCTCCGTAGGTTCCAGATATCCATTAAACTGAAAATCACCTTCAGTTTGGTATAGAATCTTTGCATCTTTGACAGTTCCATTTTCATCGGTATAGGTAGCTGAAGTAAGATCATAAATAAGTTTCAGACCATCATTTTCCTCTAAAAGCTCTGTCTGCTCTTCAGAGGATAGCTTATAAAACTTGCGACTCATTGTGACCGCACCTGTCTCTGAAATATCAATATACTTCTTACCTTGTGCCAATTCAAATATATCAGATTTAGCTTTATCATCTCCTTCTTTTATATAAAACCCTGTTTTAGATTCCTCATTTTTCGCTTCCTCCAACCCATCCAAATCAATATAACTCACCGGCTTATTACCCGCATACTGATAGGGCGTGTAATGCGGATACTTAAACTGCAACGGATCTACACTCACAAACCTGCATAGCCATGCCGCATAATACCTTGCCCCATAGTAATACAACCCCGTCTCCTCATCTCGC
>JAJTBW010000319.1 GCA_021286705.1 Sphingobacteriia bacterium | reverse complement strand
TCATATGGGCGGAGCCCATTCCCCATCTAATACATTTTATTTCCAAAATGCACTATATTTACAGCATAACAGAAACAAAACAGAGAAATGACATTTCTAGAGTTTAAGAGTCAACTATTCGATTTGGCATGCTTCAATATCTACCAGGTATATGCATGGCAACCCGATTTTGACCGGAATAACCTAACCCGTTGGACAAAAAAAGGGTATCTTATTCGATTACGGCAGGGCTATTTTGCTTTCTCAGAGTATAAAAGCAAGTTAGATTATTCTTTTTATTTTGCTAATCGAATTTACCGTCCTTCATATATCAGCCTACACACGGCATTGTCGTTCTATGGAATGATACCGGAAGCGGTGGTACAAATTACCAGTATAACATCACTAAAAACAACATCATTTGCGAATGATTTTGGCGAATACTCTTATAAGAATGTCAAAGAAAACCTAATATTTGGGTATGAATTAAAGCCGATGGCAGACAACCGCAACCTACAGTTCGCCACTCCTGAAAAGGCATTGCTTGATTTGCTATATCTCTATCCGTTCTATGATAGTGAGCAGGAATTAAATGAGCTACGCCTGGATGAAGATTACTTACATGAAGATTTAAACAAGAATCTACTTATGGATTATTGTGCCAGGTTTCAAAGCAAGGCGCTTGACCATCGGATAAGTATACTTCTTAAGACCTACAATTTATGATACAGATTGATCAGATTAGAAATTACTTTCCAACTCAAATCCGTGGCAATTCAGTCTTCGATAAGTATATTCTGAAAGAGTATTTGCAATTAATGATACTGGATTACCTTTCTTCAACACCAAGCATCCAAAAGATATCGTTTATCGGAGGGACAAGCCTTCGTTTGGTAAAAGGGATTGACCGGTTTTCAGAAGATTTGGATTTCGACTGTAAAAACCTATCGAAAGATGAGTTTATTGATATGACCAATGGAGTAATCCAGTTTTTAGAACGTTCAGGATTGCGAGTAGAATCGAAAGAAAAAGATAATCAGAAACTAACCGCATACCGGCGTAATATCTATTTCCCAGAGCTGTTATTCGATCTGAAATTGAGCGGACATAAGGAAGAACGTTTCTTGATAAAAGTTGAAAGTCAAGACCAAGAAATCATTTATCCCACGGATATCACATTTATCAAGGGTTGCGGATTCTTTTTCCCTTTTCCTGTTCCTTCTGACGGCGTATTGTGCAGTATGAAGATTGCCGCTATGCTAGCTCGCGCCAAAGGCCGTGATTTTTATGACTTGATGTTTTTGTTAGGACTAGCCAAACCCGACTACGATTTTCTTGCAAAACGTTGTGGAGTGCATGATTTGCAAATGTTCAAACAGGCAACAACCAAGTTATTGGAAACAGTTGATCTGAAGAGTAAGCAAAGGGATTTTGAGCACTTGCTTTTCAATAAAACAAATAGTGAAAAGATTTTGCGTTTTGGTAAATTTGTAGATTCGCTTACAGAATAACTCGACATGTAAAGCACATTTCAAAAGGCTGCTTCTATTCAAATCAGTGTAAATCCATCAAATCAGTGTCATCCGTATTCTAATTAATCCGTGGCATCCGTTTAAATCCGTAAAATCCGTGTGCCTAGGTTCCGATGCATGAAGTGCATCTATCTATTCCGGTGCGCTGCACCTTCCAAGAATCTTATTGGGTGCCTTACCTG
>JAJTBW010000318.1 GCA_021286705.1 Sphingobacteriia bacterium | reverse complement strand
ACGCTGCGCGGGCGGAAAAAAGATATAAGCAAGATCCTTAGTGAAAATGTTAAGTGAATCCTTCAGATATAAAGTTAGTGATTAGTAGTTTTAAGTTTTCTACTTCAAGTAAGGGACAATTATGGAATATTGGGATGTACTTGATTCAAATAGAAATAAAACTGGAAAAGTTGTCCTTCGTGGAGATGCATTCAAAGAGAATGAGTATCATCTCATCGTACATGTATGGATAAAGAACTTAAAGAATGAGTTTGTTATTTCAAAAAGGAAGAAAGATAAGTATCCTTATCCAGGATTATGGGAATGTACAGGTGGTTCAACTGTATCAGGGGATGATAGCTTAAAAACAGCATTAAAAGAAGTAAAAGAAGAATTAGGAATTGATTTGGATAAAGAAAGAGGAAAGATCGTATATCAATATAAAGGTGATAATGGCTTTAGTCCGCATTTTGTCGATGTATGGGTCTTTAATCAAGAAATAGATAAAATGGCAATAAAATGTCAAGAAACTGAAGTTGAAGAAGCAAAAATGGCAACACGAGAAGAAATAATTGAGCTTCTTAAGGTAAACGCATTTGTACCTGATTGTGGAAGATATCTAGATAAGATTGTTAATTAAAGAAGAAATCTAACACCTGCTTCAACCCTATAACGCTATTGTCACGGTTTGTGCAACTCGCTTCGCTCGCAAGCACAAACCGCGCCAATGTACGCGTTAAGGGTTAAGCTAATGTTAGGTTGACGCTTCGCGCAGAGGTACAAATGCTAAATTTAATAGTTTCTGGAAATTCTGATGCATATAAACTTTCATATATTCTACTTGAAGGCAATCGTTGTTTAAAAGAATTTACTTCTGCAGATCTACAATTAAGATTTTCAAATTTGACATATGAGCAAATTTTAGAGCTAAAAACAATACCAACTATATTTTGTTATGAAAGTGGTGTAAATGAAGAAACATATTTAGGTTTGATCAAAGGTATTGGTTCGAGCAATAATAAAAGAAAAATATCTTATGAGTTAAAAGATAGGTTTATTACTAATTATGATTTATATTGTATAAGAAATGAGCTAGACATTGATGACTGGGAATTTGGTAGAACACATTGGTCACTGAAAGATGTTGATCTTGGAGAAATATGTCAAGTAAACAGAATAGTTGTTCCTGATTGGATTAAAAAACAAATACAACCGATTAATATTGGGAAACATGTATTTGATGTTGCAATGTCTTTTTCTGGGAAATATAGATATTTTGTTAAGGAAGTCGCACAAGAATTAGAACGCATTTTGGGTAAAGATAAATATTTTTATGATCAAAATTATAAGCAACAATTAGCAATGCCATCTATGGACTTGGTATTACAAAATGTATATAGAAATAATTCAAGACTAATAGTTGTTTTTTTCGGTAGTTCATATCAAGAAAAAGAATGGTGTGGAATTGAGTTTAGAGCCATAAGAGATATATTACTAAAAAAAGAAAATAATAGAATTATGTATATAAAAATGGAAGAAGGGGATGTTGACGGTATTTTACATGTCGATGGGTATATAGATGCTCGTGAATCGAATCCATTAATGATTGCTTCGTATATAAATGAAAGACTAAAGTTAATAAAATCAGAAACCTAACACATGCTTCAACCTTATAAATCCTTTGTCATGGTTTGTGCAGAACAACAATGCACAAA
>JAJTBW010000138.1 GCA_021286705.1 Sphingobacteriia bacterium | reverse complement strand
AGAGAACATAAGAGATGCATAAGAGAGATATAAGAGGGATATAAGAGAGGAGCTTGGGGGATGCTGAATATCAGAGAATTGGAAGCATGGATATTTGGGGCTGGCAAGAGAAATTTGGAAGGAATGGGCGGTTAAAAAGAAAGAATGATCAGTATCTTTAAGTCTTTATCATGTGAGTAGTAACAAAAATCTCTTCTTTTACCAGATTATTTGATGAAGTGTTTTGGCCTTTTATTTAGGGTGTCCCTGTGTCGAAGTCAGGACTTTAGGAAACTAACATCTAACTAATTAAACTAAAACTTGCTCCAATAAAATCAGGTCTGTCGTTGCAAAACTAAAACCACATATAGACCTTTATAAAACATCAAATTAACCCAATAAATACTCAGGAATACTTAGATCGACAGATATTCTTACTTCAGTTTTACAATCAACTAGAAGCAATAAACAACTTTTAAAATACCATTTTATACAATCTTCTTTAATGAGATATGAAAAACGCCCAATATTCTAATATATCTATGATCAACCCGTCACCAAATTAAAACCTGTTTTATTGAAAACCATTTCCTCTCTCATTCATTTCAAACCTCTTCAACTATCCACCCCCTATTCCGACCAATTTAATGGATTAATAGGGAATGGATAGAAAAAAGATATGAGTCAAAGTATAATAGCAGAGCTATGTTGTTAAAGATCTCAACCGACATTCAACAAGTAATCTGTTAATTGATTACAATGCTGATTTTGCGTAAAAGGTAACAACTATTTCTGCAATCTTATCCTGGCATCAACAGCAACCACTCGATCAGGGGTGCCTAAAAGTGGATTCAGGTCCATCTCTGCAATCTCAGGAGCAATATTTACTAAAGTCGAAAGACGAGCAACTGCCTCGGCAAAGAGTTCAACATTGGCTCCTTTTTGCCCTCTGGCACCCTCAATTAACTTGTAACTTTTAAGATGACTTATCATCGACTGAGCATAATTCTTGCTAAAAGGGGCAATACCGGCTTGAACATCTTTTAGAACCTCGATAAATATCCCACCAAGACCACATAAAACAGAATGACCAAACTTCTCTTCCCGCATAGCTCCCGCAAATAGTTCCAAACCTGAAAGCAACGGTTGAATTAATATAGCTGTAGTATCTTTAATGACGATCATCCGTTCGAATTCTCTTATCACATTCTGTTCATCCTTAACATTAAGAACCACTCCACCAACATCAGATTTATGCACTGGACCTACAACCTTCATTACTACGGGATACCCTAACTTAGCCGCTGCAATGACAGCATCAGATGCAGATGTAACCACTGCCTCCCCTGCCCTGTCGATACCAACTGCATCAAGAAGAGCCTGAACCTCAGAAGGAGCTAGATAACCATCCTGATTCCTATCAACAATCTCCCTGATCTTCTTTTCATCAACCTTCTCATTAAAAACATCATCATTTGAAGGAGCGGGTGTATTTAAAACCTTAGCTAAGGCATTTCCAAAGACAACTTCATCGGGGAAATTAATGCGCCCCATTGAAATAAAATACTCTATCTCATTCTTAACATTGATAATTGAGGGTAATATCGGATAGATGGGCTTCTTACAACTGTTCATCTTTTCATCAAGTACCTTATAGACGTCATAGACTTCAAACAGTCCCGGACTACCGAAAATAACAGCCATTCCATCTACCTGATCAAAATATTGGTCACAATAATCTATAATATCGCCTAATTGTGCAGCCGTTCCTGTTGCTAGAAAATCAATGGGATTAGCAACAGACGAACCGGGAAAGAGCTTTGTTAAAAGTTCATCCGCCTTTTCCCCTTTTATTGCAGGAACCTGAAGACCTCCGTTACTCAAAGCGTCAGTCAACATTACAGCAGGGCCACCAGCATGAGTAATAACCGCTAAGTTCTTCCCTTGCATTGGTTTGTGCATAAAGACAGAGGCTACAGCAGCCAACTCTTCCCTACCATTGCAACGAACTATACCAGCTTTGCGGAACAATGCATCAACAGCTACATCGCTGCTGGCAAGGGCACCAGTATGTGATGAAGCAGCTCGACTTCCTGCTTCCGAACTACCTGACTTAATAGCGGCAATACGACAACCTTTACGGATTAACGAAGAGGCATGTTTAAGAAGTTTGAGAGGTTTATTAACACTCTCAATATATAAAAGCTTAACCTTAGAGCTTGTCTCTTCGTTAAATGTCTCGTCAAGGTACTCTAAAACCTCTTCAACACCCAATTGAGCAGAGTTTCCGACTGACCAAACACTACTAAATTTCAATCCTTTTGGAATTGAAGCCTCCATAATAAAGACAGCAGTAGCACCTGAACCACTAATAAGGTCAACTCCTTTAGGATCTAGCACAGGAATAGGAGTCGTAAAAACACTTGCATGATGATGGTTCATCATACCAATGCAGTTGGGACCAATAAGGCTACTATTGGTCTCATTCATAATCTTTACGATCTTCTCTTCCAGAATAGCTCCTTCATGGCTCTCTTCATGAAATCCAGCTGAAAGAATAATAAATCCGCGAGTACCTTTCTCTTTTGCAAGAAGTTCTACGGTTTCAGGGCAATACTTTGCTGCTATAGCCAAAACAGCAAGATCAACCTGAGGTAAATCAGAGATATTGCGAAAACTTTTTACCCCTTGCACCAAATCTTCTTTCGGGTTACTTACATAAAGCTCTCCTGTAAATTTGGTATCTATTAAATTCTTTAAGACTTTACCACCTGGCTTTGTAGTATCATTTGACGCACCAATTATAACGATGCTCTTAGGATTAACTAATTGTTGAGTAATCATACGGTTGTGATATATATGGTTCATTACTTTCTTCCAAAATCAGCTGGAATCTCACCCCATGCTTCAGTCTTCCATTTATGAATAGGTGCAGTGATTCCATTTTCAGCTAACCACAATTCACCTCTTTCAAGGAGAATAAATAAACTAGCATTCTTTGTGTTCCTTTTTAAGTTAGTCTTTGCTTTACCTGCTTTAATCCAATTCATTGCTATTAATGAATCGGAATAGATAGGCAAAGTTACTTGCTTCTTTTTCATTAGAGCTAACCCATGCACTATTGCAAGAAATTCTCCAATGTTATTGGTGCCTTCATCATAAGGTCCCATCCTAAACACCTCAATATTACCCGGCATTTCTACGCCCCTGTACTCCATTGGACCCGGATTACCACTACAAGCTGCATCAACACAAAGACACGGCATCTGAGGACCATTCTTAGAAACAGGTGGAATTAGTCTAGATTTCGATTTTGCCGATATTGAAGCCTCAGCCCCATTTAAAAAAGCAGCTCTAGCCTCTTCATAAGATTCATACGATTTAAATCTTGCGCCCTCAAAGCCCCGTACCTGATTTTCACACTCTTCCCATGAGGAGTAAATACCAGGGGCAAAGCCGCTCCAAACAACATAAAACTTGTCCTTCTTCATGTATCAACATTTTGTCTTTCAATGGCTAGTATAACAATGATTGCAAGTTAATTTCATTAGACTAAAATTCACTTACATCCAATACATCATACCTTAACCGAGTAATTTTAGTGGAATATTGAATCGAGCTCCAACCATCAACAACTCATCATAGAGTTCATCTGTAAGTTGAATCCCCTTTTCAATACTATTAGTCTCATTTACCCGTTCCGGATCACCCGGAACGAGCACTGGAAGGTTTTTATCAATTGCAGGAGCCTCTCTAAGCAGTTGTATCCAAAGATCAACATCCTCAAAGAACTCACTAACATCACGAAAGGCATCAATAGAAATTGCACCAAAAAAATGGCCAATTCCCCGATCTTCTTCACCCCTGTTCCCCAGATAGCTTAATGTAGGAACAACCAGAGGCCCAAAATTCGCTCCAGGCAAGACAGCAGAAAGCAAATCAACCATAGCACTAAGACAATAGCCTTTATGAGCAGCATGCTCTGTGTCAACCCCAAGAGGCAAAATTGCACCTCCTTTCTTTAAAACCGAACTATCTGTTACCCCCTTTCCTGAATGATCTTGAACTAACCCCTCCTCTACTGCCATTCCCGCAGCAGCAAAAATATCAAGCTTACCTCTGGAAATAGGAGCTGTCGCCATATCTATTACAATCGGAGGGTTCTTTAATGCAGGAATTGCAACTGACATTGGATTCGTACCAAGCATCCCTTTTGAGCCTCTATAAGGAGCAACTAAAGGGTTTGCATTTGTCATAGCTATCCCAATCATATTATGCTCAAGCGCCAACATAGAATAATATCCTGCAATACCAAAATGATACGAGTTTCTAACAGAGACCCATCCCGTACCAGCCACTTTTGCCTTCTCAATGGCAGTCCGCATGGCCATATCTGATGAGATCATCCCAAAGGTCTTATTACCGTCTATAAGCGCCGTAGAAACCCTCTCCCGGACAAAAACCGGCCTATTCGAACCATTAACCCTTCCATTATCAAAAAGGGCTATATACTCAGGTAATCTACTTAACCCATGCGATGAAATACCACGCATCTCAGCTTTAACCAATACATCAGCACAGATTAATGAATCATCAATTGAACAGCCCATCGACCTGAATAGCTGCTGAATATACAGAATTAATTGTGCCGGTTTTATGTTTTTCACAGATACTGATTCTTAAGCAAAGATAAAGAGTAAAAAAAAGCATTCAAAACTAAACTTTTATTCAAACTAGAAGTTTGTACTTATTGAATACACACACTCTGGCATAAAAGTTGTACATTTGAACGAAATTATTAAATATTCAAATCTTTTTTACCTCTATATATACTAAGCGATGGCTAATCAAGATGAAACCAGGGACATAATAATTAAAGCTGCACAAGATGCTTTTACCAAATACGGCTACCGAAAAACAACGATGGATGACATCGCAGCAGCCACATCTAAAGTAAAAAGTGCTATTTATTATTACTTCAAAGGCAAAGAAGAGGTATTCAAAGCGGTAATCCTATCTGAATCTGAGCAATTCAATCGTGAGATGGAAGAGGCTCTGAAGACGCTAAAGAATGACCCCGTAGCCTTACTAAAACGGTACTTTCTTATTAGGTTGCACTCTATCAAGCAACTTGAAAATTATTACGGTGCATTGCGCGATGAAAATATGGGGCAGTTTGATTTTATCAACGACATCAGATCGAAACACTGGGAACAGGAGATTCAGACAGTCCAGACCATATTAGAGTCCGGAATAAATCAAAAGATATTTATGATCGACGAGCCAAGAGTCATTGCCATTGCGATTGTCACATCAGTTCAGGGGATAGAACATCCCGTATTTCTAGGACACATAAAAGTTGGTGATGTAGAACAACGGCTAGAGGCCATTTTTCATCTGATATTTAATGGAATATTAATGAGATAAATCTAGATTCAAAAATGAGAAATTCACGAATCTTTCTATTATTAGGATCACTGTTAATCCTAAGTATCGCTACAACAGCTCAAGATTTGCAAGACAATACACGTAAAGATCTTGTATTGGCAGCTTTGAAACACAGCTATCCTTTGCAAAACTTCGATGCAGAGATCAAAAAGGTTAAGATTGATAAAGCTAAGGCCTATCAAACCTACATTCCTCAAATCTCGATCAATGGAAGTTATACCCATCTGAACGCACCAATTGAAATGACTGTGCCTCCCATTGAACTGAACTTACCAGCTCCGTTTCCACAACTACCGGCGCTAACGCTAGATCCTGTCAGATTACAAAAACAGGATATCCTAAAAACCGACATCTCTGCCTCTATGATTCTCTTTTCAGGAATGAGGGTCTATTACGGTACCGAGGCTCTTACGCATCAACAGAATGCTACGCAAGAACTATCAAGAAATGAAGTATCAAAAACCATTGCAGAATTATTAGCCACTTACGATAGGTTAGCGGTAATTGCTCAATCTGAAAAGGTTCTTCAAGAGAGTGAGGTCAGATTAGCCAAGGAGGCCGCTTTTGCTGCTAAAGCTCTTGAACAGGGGCTTATAACTCCTTATGATCAAAGCAAAATTGAGATCGCAAGACAGGAACTTGAAGCGAAACGATTAGAACTTCAAACCGCAAAAAGCCTAACAGCTAGCAAACTGGCTCAATTAACAGGCAAACCGGCAGCTGATTTTATAAATATTTCCCCAAGATTAGTTATTTGGAAAGCCGACTCAGTAGGTGAAACATATACAACTCATCCACAGTATCAAGCATTAACAGAGGCTGCTAAAGCTTATCATGCAAAAAGTAATTCTACCTACTCAGGATATATACCTACTGTATATGCATATGGTAAAAAGGAACTTCTTACTGACGATCTCTCAGCTTTAGATCCGGAATGGTTAGTAGGTATTGGTGTTAAATGGACCATCTTTGATGGCCTCATGAGTCATAGAAACACTCAACAAGCCAGACTCGACGAAGTCATAGCTCAAAACAACCTGAAAAATGCTGATGAACTACTCTCACTAAACCTTCAAAAATCTCAGGAAGAACTTGAATTAGCTAATCAACTAATTAAAGTAGCTGAAAAGAAAAGAACAACGGCAAAAAAAGGACTAGACATTGCTATGAAACAGTACGAACTCGGACTAGGTTCTATAACAGAGCGGGTTGCCGCTGAGACAGATTATCAATCAGCTCAGTTAACTTATATTGAAGCCATTTATAGGCAACGTACTGCCACAGCAAACCTGTTACAAGCAACCGGATCATTAAACATCAATCAGATAAACGACTAAAAAACTATAACAATGAATAAAATTCTCAATTTAAAAACAGCATCTTTCGCCGGTTTGGTAGCCGTGATTCTAATGTCTCTCTCTTCATGTTCCTCAAAAGCACCCTACGATGGAAGAATTCAAGGGAAAGTAAAAAAGGATGAAGTTACAATTGCCCCAAAAGTACCTGGTAGAATCATTAAGTTGAACGTAAAAGAGGGCGACCATGTAAAAGCTGGTGACACATTGGCTATTATCGATGTTCCCGAAATTGAGGCTAAAAGACTACAGGCTGAGGGGGCTTTCGAAGCTGCCAGCGGTCAATATGAGATGGCAAGAAACGGAGCAACATCTTTTGAAAGAGCACAGGTTGTAGCAACACTAAATGCCGCACAAGAGCAGTATAATCTGGCAGAAAAAAGTTTCAAAAGAGTTAAAGCAATGGCAAGTGATTCATTAATCTCAATGCAGAAGTACGATGAGGTGTATGAAAGATACCAAGCGGCTAAAGCTCAACTAGAGGCCACTAAAGCTGTAAAAAGTGATATTGATCATGGCGTAAGGTCAGAAAAGATCAAGATGGCTTTAGGTGACAAACTTAGAGCAGAAGGAGCATTAAAGGAGGCAACGGTAGCTTATAACGAGAGATACCTTTTAGCTCCAAAAGATATGTCCATTGAGACAGTGGCTCTTAGAGAGGGCGAATTAGCTCTCCCCGGTTACAATATCGTTATGGGCTATGAAGCAGTGGGGCCATTCTTAAGATTTACTGTTAGTGAGAAAGAGATTTCCCATTTCACTAAAGATACAGAATATAAAATTCGACTAGAGGCTACTCAAGAAGAGTTTTCTGCAAAGCTGGTCGCTATAAGACAACTACCTGGATATGCCAATCTATCTTCAGAGTATTCACGATTCGAGGTCGGTGAGGCTGTTTACGAACTTCGTCTTATCCCGCAAGGAGAAGTTGACCGCGCAAAACTCTTATCAAATATGACCGTTACAATGGAGGCACCCACAAAATGAAAAAGTATCTATTCCTACTAAAACGTGAGTTTCAACTACTCAAGAAAAACAACCTTCTGAAGTTGGTTTTAATAGGAGGTCCTTTCCTATTTGCACTACTTCTTGGTATGGTTTATCAGAAGGCTCGCCCAACGGAACTCGAGATACAGGTAGTTGACCTAGACAACAGCCCGCTATCGCAAAAAGTTATTGATGCATTGAATGACAATCAGTATCTAAATGTGGTTAAGGTCTCTCCTGATGTTTTTCAGCCAAAATATGATTTCGAAAAAGGTCATGTAGAGGGAGTTGTTACCATCCCTGAAGGTTTTGAAAGTGATGTCCAACAAAAAAGACATCCCATCGTACAATTGGATCTTAACACAACAAACATTCTTACCTCTAATTACATAAACACCGGTGTCATGACGGTTATGGCAGTTATCCAAGCGGGTACCGACATCCAAACCCTCCAAAAAAAGGGAATGACACCAGAGTTAGCTCTACAGCAATACACCTCCATGAGTCTAAATGTAACTCGCCATTACAATAGAGAAAGCAACTACATGAAGTTCCTATGGCCGGGTGTCATTGGCGCTATTTTGCAGCAGATATTCCTGATGGTAATAGCACTTATCTTTACTCAAGAGTTTGAGAAAGGAACATTTAGACAACTTCTGAACTATTCAAAATCTGCATCTTACTTAATATTCACAAAAGCTACAGGCTATTTCCTATATATGTTCGCCATCTGGAATGTGATTCTCTATATTGTCTTTCCAGCATTTAAAGTAGATATACTAGGTGATTATCTTTCGGTAATGGTAGTAAGTGTCGCTTTTATGTTCACACTACTAGCCATGGGGATTTTTGTTAGTGTTTTAGTAAGAACACAAATCATGGCAACAGACATTTTAATGATAATGTCAGCACCTAGTTTTATTATATCAGGGTTTACATGGCCTGTAAGTCAGATGAATCATTTTATGCAGGTAGTTGCTGAGATACTTCCATTGACTCACTTCCTCTCTGCCTACCGTAAAGTACTCTTTATGGGTGTCAGTTGGATGGATGTCATACCAGAACTAACTAAGTTAGGAATCATGATTGTTGTCTATGGAATTATAAGCTGGGCAATCTTAAAATGGAAAATCTACAGAACGCTTAAACGTGAACCTGAGTTAGCAGAATAAACAAAAGAAGTAACAGAAGCATTACTTGTCCCTTTACAAGGCAAGTGTTATTAAAAACAGAAAAGCGGCTAATGCCGCTTTTCTGTTTTTAATAACAAGCAATATTGTTTTAAAAAAAAGAGACCACCGAAGTGGTCTCTTTTAATTAACTATTTAAGTTTGTTGATCTCATCGCGAAGGAACTTAACCTTTGCTTCCATCAACTTAACCTCTTGACGTGATTTCTCGATCTTCTTTTCAAACTCCTCTTTCAGGATTGAAGCGTTCTTTGAATTAGCTAAGAAACCAATATTATTCTCCCATAAAGAGATATCTTCATTCATCTTTTGAACTCTGATCTGAAGTTGGTTCAACTCTTTAGAAAGCGTACGAGCGCCATCAGGCATCTCTTTTGCGTTCTCAAAGCGTGATCTGTAATTTCCAGCGCTCATATCAAGACTGGTAATTCCGAGCTTCTCCATCTGAATATCAACAACCTTTCTAAAGGCATTCTGAACATTGTTCTTCTCCTTTATAGGCACATGACCAATCTCAGTCCAACGACGTTGGAAAGCCTTTAAGGCAGCCAAATTCTCACTCTTATTATCAGTATAAGGATACTCTTCAACCTCTTTAATAAGAGCAAGCTTTGCGGTAAGATTCTCAGCTTCATGACCAATAACATCAGCAAAATATGCGGCTTTAGCATTGAAGAAATGATCACATGCTGCCCTGAAACGCTTCCAGACCTTATCAGAATGTTTTCTGGGAACCGGACCAATCTTCTTCCACTCTTTTTGAAGATTAATTAGTTCATGGCTTGTGTCTCTCCACTCAGTACTATTTTGAAGTGCCTCAGCTTGTCCGCAAAGATCAAGTTTTAAGTTGTAGTTATTGAGTTGCTGATCCTTAATGGTGCTAAAATGAGCACCTTTTGTCTGGAAGAACTGATCAAGAAGCGTTTTAAACTCAGCCCAAACCTCATCGTTAAGTTTGCGTGGAGCAGGACCAACACTCTTCCATAGCTTAAAGAGTTCATTTACCTGATCAGTCTGAGACTGCCACTCTTTTACCGAGCCAGAGCTTCCAAGGACAATCTCCTTGGCTTTCTCTATAAGGGCCTTCTTTGCCTCATAATTAGATTGTAATTCACCGTGAAGTTTCTCATAATAGTCACGGCGACGTGTATTAATCTTATCTGAAGCACCTTTAAAACGATCCCAGATCTCATCTCTCTTATCATACGAAACGGGGCCGATCTCTTTCCAAAGCTCGTGAAGCTTTTGAAGCTGACGGAACGCCTCATTCATATTTTCTTCAAGTAGTAACTCTTCAGCCTTTTCGCAAAGTTCAATCTTTGCTTCCAAGTTCTTTTTGAAATCAAGATCCTTAAGCTCCTTATTGATTCTAACTTTATCAAAGAACTTATCAACTAGATAGTGATAACTCTGCCATAGGCTTTGCATCTCTGCTTTAGGAACAAGACCAATCTGTTTCCATTTTTCCTGAAGTGCTTTGAAATCATCATATGTCTTTTTCAAAAGTTCGTCAGACTCAATAAGCACCTTTAGCTCTTCAAGAATAACCTTCTTTTGATTTAGATTTTCAAGTTTTGCCTTCTCCAACTCTTCCATCATTTGATGTCGCTTCTCACGATAGATGCTGAAAGTAGCATTAAATCTCTGTTCTAACTCATCCTCATGACTTGGAGCAACCTCATCATCACCTTCACCATTGGCAAGGTTTTGAGCAGCCTGAAGACGCTCCTGAGCAGTTTTATTACGGAAAGCAACTTTAATCTGTGCAACCTTTCCCTTAATATCTTCAGTGGTCTCTGAGTGCACTAAAGCATGTAGCATTTCAATGAGTTCCTCACGAGAGGCTGCTTCAATGGTCTCATCAGCCACCATCTCTGCAACAACCATCTCTGACTCTTCTTCCTCGTCTTCTCCGATAAATGCAATTTCAGACTCAGCAGTGACTGGTGTCTCAGCTACCACTGGCTCGACAACAGGTTGAACCTCAACAACTGAGACCTCAACAATCTCTGCTCCTTCTGCAGCATTTTCCATGACCTCAGAGGTCTCATTTACTTCACTGACAGGGTTCTCCTCCTGACGGATGGGTTCATCCTGAGGGATTTGATTTAGTTCCTTGCTTTCCATAACAATTGAATGGATGTTAAACAATGTTTTATAACTTTCAATTTGAAAGTCGATTAGCTAGATTAATAAGCTTAACCATCAACTTAATAAGTTAAACTTATCAGGGTTGCAAATGTAATAATATTTCTAACTAATCCATGCAAATCTAAGTAAGGCATTCTTATTATTTCACTAATTCAATCTCTTTTTGATCTGTAAAACGCATTACTATTTAAGCTAATTCACCAAACCTCGCATTGCAAACTAATTCAGTCGTCTAAATTGAAACATCTTAAATTGAAGTCAAAATCACCTCTTATAATAATCTGGTAACCGATTTAATTGGTGTTTTAATCTCATAACAAAAACTAAAAGATATAGATCCATAACTGAATCTTGGCACTTATCGAGATACAAACTGCTTAAAAAGGCAGAATGACTTGTTCTTGAAACTCCCCCACCTCTCCGCTACTTTGCCTTCGACTCCGCTCAGGCAGCGACCCGGTGGTTGAGCGTTGTCGAAACCCGGTGGTTGAGCGAAGTCGAAACCACTGTATTCCAGTTCCTCTCCTGTTCCCCTCCTGTTCCCCTCCTGTTCTCCTCTTATGCCTCTCCC
>JAJTBW010000137.1 GCA_021286705.1 Sphingobacteriia bacterium | reverse complement strand
GTGTAAGATAGGAACTATATAGGTAGAGGATATAGAGGGGATATAGAGGGGATATTGAGGAGATGTTGAGAAGATATAGAGGAGATGTTGAGGAGATGTTGAGAATGTCTTATCCTAAAATAGGTTTACAGAAAAGTATATTCAATTCAGGATTATGAGATCAAATAGATAGCATTTTTTGTCTTGTACTTAGATCTTTGAGTTAAAATGCATTGTTTGTGGTTACCTTTTTGAAGAGAACAGGAGCTTTATTATAAGATAGAGCGTAATTATAGAAGCCAGTGTAAATGAAACTGTACCAAAGAAGCTATCAGGTCTGTAAATCATTAAGGTTGCTGAACTTATTAGTACTCCACTTAGCAGGATTACCAGCGAGATTCTAGATGTGAATCTCTTTAATGTTTTGTAGATTGAATCACCTTTTGGAGTAGTTATCTCATGAGTGATTTTCCCTTGTTTAAGATGATATAGAATTTCTCGTACATCTCTTGGAAACTCCTTTATCAGGCTTACATATTCGCCTAGTGTGTCATATATATCTGATGCAAATTTCTTTGGACTATATTTTTGGAGAACAAGATTTTTGGCATAAGGGATTATTATGGGTCCTAAAGAGAGGTCAGGCTGTAGCTGTGTGGCAAACTTCTGGAGTGTCGCAAGAGCTTTTACCAATAAGAAAATATTAGATGGTATTTTTAGTTCGTATCTGACAATGATATTGATACATTCTTGCATTATCTGACTGAAATCTAACTTATCAAATGGAATGGATGAGTATCCTTTTAATAGATCATCAATTTCAAACTCCATCTCCTCCATTTGATCAAAGAACTTGATGTCACAGAGCTTTACAAGACTTCGAGCGATTGATTTTGAATTTCGTTGCGAAAAACCTAACGAGAAATCTGCGAGGAAGGTCATGTGTCTGGGGCGAAGTACGCCTGCCATCCCGAAATCGATAAAAGCAATGACATTGCCCGGCATAACGAAAAGGTTTCCAGGGTGAGGATCGGCATGAAAGAATCCATGACGAAGGATCATTTTTAAGATTATATCGGCTCCATTCTTTGCAATGATAGATGGGTCAAGCCCTGCCTCCTTAAGGTGATCTATTTTGTCGGGAGCGATTCCATGGATAAACTCCATAACAATTAGTCGCCTAGTTGTAAATTCAGTATAGACTTTTGGAATATGAACTCTTGGATCGTCCTTGAATAAATCCTGGAAACGATTTATGTTGTTAACTTCATTGAAGTAGTTTAACTCTTTAAGAATATTTACACCAAATTCATCTATAAGTCCCACAACATCAATGACGGCTAATTCCGGGTAGTTTCGGATTGCTCTTTTGGCAAGGTGTGATAAAAGGTATAGATCGAGTTTAATCTTGTTTTCAATATGAGGACGCTGAATTTTAATGATCACCTCTTCTCCTGTTTGGAGAATTGCCCTGTAAGTCTGACCAATGGATGCAGAAGCTACCGCTTGTTTATCAAACGCTTTAAAAACTTCCTCTACAGGACGACCCAGCTCCTTTTCAATCAATTGAATGGCGTTTTCGTCATCTAGAGGTATGGCTTTAGACTGAAGTTTCTTGAGTTCATTTCTGAAACGTTCTGTTACCAGGTCGGGACGATCGGCAAGTATCTGGCCAAACTTAATATAGGTAGGACCAAGATCTTCAATAGTCTCACGAAGTCGGGTAGGGGTATTCTTTATAGGTATCTGACGTTTCTTTTTAGATTTTAGCAAACGACGAAGTCTTGGGCTTCTGTCCAGATATTCTTGCCAAAGATGCTTAAGTAATATACCACTTATTTCGCGGGCACGAAGTAGTTGTAGATAGCCGGCGTAGATACGGGTTATGTTCATTTAGTCTCTTTTTTTTCAAGGTTCTTATTGAATTTACTTAGCTCGGCAGTAAGATCTTGAATAGCTTTTGTAAGCTCTTCATTACCCTTTGCATTAGACGAGGCCATTCTATTCAATAACATACTCATTGTGAGTTCCTCTTTAGCTTGTCTTAATTGATCCATCAAAAACTCTCCAGTTTGTTCAGCTTTTTCCGGATCTTCAAACATCTCTCCAAAAACTTTTTCAAATGCACCCGTAAATCTCTCTTTGTCGCTGATCCCATATGAGATAAGCAGCCTTAATAGCATATTGGTCGTATTATTCATATTCAGAGCCTTATTCTACGAAGTTATCTATTGTACATGATAAGTCAAAATGATTCTTTAGTTTTTTTAACTTTGCTTGCAGCCATAAATGAAAACAATTATCTCTTAGGGATGTTTGAGTTTATGGCAATAATAAAACCTGTCAAAGTAAGATCGATACCGCCACTATTTCTTGTCGATACTTATCTTGTATGGTTCACCATAATCATGACAACCGTTTTATTTTGCTAATTATTATATTTATGAAAGTTAAAACTATGGCAGTTATTGCATTCGGCTCGTTGTTGTTCTCATGTAATAGTCCTGAGCCAGGCAAAGTTGAAGAGAAGGACTTCAAATTTCAAGTTGATCAGTTTGCTGATTGTAAAGTCCTTCGTTATCAGGTTCCCGGATTTGATTCTCTTTCATTAAAGCAGAAGGAGCTGGTCTATTACTTAAGTCAGGCTGCTCTTTGTGGCCGAGACATCCTATTTGATCAGAATTATAAAGAGAATCTAACCATTAGAAGAACCCTAGAGTCAATCTATTCAGATTTTACCGGAGATCGCACGACAAATGATTTTAAAGCATTTGAGGTTTATCTCAAACGGGTTTGGTTTTCTAATGGAATTCACCATCACTACTCAAATGACAAGTTCTTTCCTGAAATCTCGAAGGAGTATTTTGCCTATCTCATTGATAATTCAGCAAAAGCGCAATGGCCTTTGAAAGATAATAGTGAGACAACAGAGGCTTTTAAGACTCGTTTAACTGATTTGATTTTTAATCCTAATATCGCAGCTAAACGTCTTGAGCAGGCAGAGGGAACTGATATGGTTTTAGCTTCGGCTTCTAACTTTTATGATGGAGTAACTCAAAAAGAGGTTGAAGACTATTATGAAGCAATGCGTAAGCCCAATGATAATCAGCCAATATCATATGGATTGAACTCAAAAGTGGTCAAAGAGAATGGACAGATTATTGAGCATAAATGGCATTCAGGTGGTATGTATGGAGCCGCAATTGATAAGATCATCTATTGGTTGGATAAAGCTTCAACGGTTGCGGAGAGCGACAACCAGAAGCAGATGATTGTCAAGTTAATTGAGTATTATAAAAATGGCGATTTAAAGACCTGGGATGACTTCAATGTATTATGGGTTGAGGATGATTCTATGGTCGACTTTGTTAATGGATTTATTGAAGTCTATAGTGACCCTATGGGAATGAAAGCTACCTGGGAAGCAGTTGTTGACTTTAAGGATGTTGAAGCCACTCACAGAGCAGAAAAGATTAGTAGTGCTGCACAGTGGTTTGAGGATCACTCTCCTGTTGATAGCAAGTTTAAAAAGGCTGTTGTTAAAGGAGTCTCTGCAAAGGTTATCACTGTAGCACAACTGGGAGGTGATTGTTATCCAACCACCCCCATTGGCATTAATTTGCCAAATGCTGGCTGGATCAGAAGAGATCATGGATCCAAATCAGTTACAATGGAGAATATCACTTATGCTTATGATCAAGCTTCATCGGGCAGTGGTATGCTAGAAGAGTTTTGTTACTCTGAGCAAGAGGTTAAACGCGCAAAAGAGTTTGGTCCTATGGCTGGTAATCTTCACACCGATTTGCACGAGTGTTTAGGACATGGTTCCGGACAACTTCTCCCTGGTGTTACTCCGGAAAAGCTTAAGAATTATCATAGCCCAATAGAGGAGGCACGTGCCGATCTTTTTGCTCTCTATTATTTAGCTGATCCAAAGATGATAGAGCTTGGTTTGATTCCTTCTCTTGATGTAGCCTGGGCTGAGTATGATGGGTATATACGTAATGGTATGATGACGCAACTTACTCGTATAGAGCTTGGGAAAAATATAGAACAGGCTCATATGCGTAATCGTGCTTTGATTGCTCATTGGTGTTTTGAAAAGGGTGCTTCTGAGAACATCATCGAAAAGAAAACACGTGATAATAAGACTTTCTATGTTATTAATGACTATCAGAAATTACGCACGCTCTTTGCTGAGCTCCTAAAAGAGATTCAACGGATAACCTCAGAAGGTGACTTTGCTGCCGCAAAAAAGCTGGTTGAAACTTATGCTGTGAAGATTGATCCTACTTTGCATAAAGAGGTGCTTGATCGTTATGCTGCTTTGAAGCTCGCTCCTTATGGTGGTTTTATGAACCCATTATTTGTTCCAGTTGAAAAGGATGGAAAGATTATCGATATTAAAGTTGAGTATCCTGAAAACTATGTTGAGCAAATGATGAAATACGGTAAGGAGTTCTCCTTCTTGCCAAACTATAATTAATCGTCTGTTTGAATAGGTTTTAGCGTAAAGCTATAAGCCTTTAATAGTAGATTAAATCAAACGATTAGCTGCTTCGGTATCAACCGGGGCAGCTTTTCTTTTATTTTTGCAGGATAACTGCAACTTATTGAGATTTCCAATGATCAGATTGAAATATAATACCCTCCTTAATTTATTAGTTAGTTTAATATTTCTCGCTTCTTTAACACCAAAGGCTCTTAATGCACAGGCTGCCTTACTAAATGGTTGGGAATGGCCTATGAAGATTGATCCAAGGCTCTCCGCTACATTTGGAGAACTTCGGTCGGGTCATTTTCATTCAGGGATCGATATTAAAACCAGACAGAGGGAAGGGGAACCTGTCTATACCATTGCAAGCGGTAAACTAATCCGAATATCAGTTTCTCCATTTGGATATGGAAAAGCTATATATATCCAACATGATAATGGTTTCATCTCTGTTTATGGTCATTTGCAACGATTTACCTCGAAAATTGATTCTATTATCAAGGTTGAGCAGTATAAAAAGATGAGCTATGCGGTTGATCTGACCCTAAAGTCGCCTCTTTCGTTAAGTTCTGGTGAACAGATAGGTTGGTCTGGAAACTCAGGAAGTAGTGGAGGGCCACATCTTCATTTTGAAATAAGGGATAATGGAGGGAGTGATGCTCTTAATCCTATGCAGTTTGGGTTTCAAGCTGCCGACTGGGTCAGACCCAAGATTGAGGCACTAAAGATTACACCTAAAGGATCCTATCAAACAGTAAATGGTGAGCCTTCATCTCAGATCTTTAAGACCGAAGGGTGGGGTATGGTTTATAGAATTGGTAAAAATGATACCATTAGGGTGGGGGGCAAAGCGAGTATTGGCGTCTCATGCGTAGATCTATTAGCTCACGAACCCAATAGAAATGGCGTCTATGCAATTGATATGTCATTAGATAGCGTTGCATTTTTTTCAATTAAGTTTGATCGGATTGCCTTTAATCAGGCTAAATATATTAATGCGATTACAGATTTTGCAGAGAGAAGACTGTCGGGTGATTGGTTTGTTTCAAGTAAAAAACTACCCGGAAATCTTCTAACCTCCCCCGTTTATAAGGATCAAGGTTATATCCATTTGAGCCCTGGGCAGTATGCGACACTAAGGATCTCTGTCCTTGATTATGCAGGTAATAAAAGCCTACTAACTGTAACTTTGCTAGGAGGTGATACCATCACTTCAATGCCTTCTTACGCGAAGCCAGCTATTCATGGAAAGTCAAAACTTGCGAAATGGAATGAGAAGTTTAATCTAAAATGGTCTACTATGGAGCTCTCTTTGCCTACCGGAGCTCTCTATGAAGATTATTCTCTGTCGGTTGACAGCTCAGCCAGAAATAGTAATCTTCTATCGCCCATCTATAGAGTCGGCAGTGCCAATATACCTATTCACAACAAAGGAACACTGATTATAAAATACAGACCCGGAAAGCTCTCGGATACCACTAAATTAGTGATGGTAAGATTGACTGATAATAATTCCTTTAGTGCTGTTGGCAAGAGGTATCGAAATGGTCGTATAGAGGCCTCATTCGGTGAATTCGGTAGGTATGCCATTGCAATGGATACCATAGCTCCTCAATTGAGATCAATGAATGTTACAGAGAATAGTACTTGGCTTGTCGGTGACTCTTTGAAGTTCCAGGTTAGTGATGACTTAAGTGGTATTGCTCAGATATGGCTAAGTGTTAATGATCAATGGCGCCTGTATGAATATGATGCCAAGAATAGGCTAGTTTTTACCACTGTTTCTGAGGCATTGATGCCGGGTAAGAATAGATTTTTAATTCGGGTAACCGATGGTTGTGGTAACATCTCGGAGTTATCTTATACAGTTATTAGATAATGCATTTTGTAAATTTTAGGAATATCCTTATTCTCTTTGTTCTGCTATTGAGGTCGGGATGGTTAATTGCTGATTCAGCTGACTCCCCAAGTGAGACAAAACAGAGAATTTCTTTGGCTTATAGCAGTGCGAGTCATTCAGGTAATGGTTCACAGATTATAGTGAGTAGAATGCTCAGTGCCTTGGCGGGTCCGAAGGCGCTCAATCCTAATAAAAGACCAGCGATCTTTGAGGTAAATATCTCTTATCGAAAAACAATTGATACTCTGGTTCACCTCTCTGGAGGGGCAAGTTTGAAGTATGTTGGTCAATTGTCAGATTATAATGGAATTGATCTTTCCGGTTTTCTTCTTCCAGATTCTGTTGAGATAAGTGTTAAGGCACCTGATGGGAGAGGCTTGTCTCTTTCAACAGTAAAGCTGAATGAAGACAGTTGCAGTTTTTCTGCATCTCTGAAAGCAGGTATTCAGGTTGGCTCTGTTGAGGTTACCCGACTAATATATAGTGAGGAGGCATGGTCGAGATTTGAAAAAGCGATGGTCTCAGTAAACTATTACACCGCATGGGACAAGCTTCTTCCTTTTCTTTCATCTCGCAATCAGGTCTATTCCGATTACTGTCTTGATGAGTTTGTTGATTGGTATATCATGACTATCCGTTCTAAGAAAGGGAGTATGCTTTCTGGTTTGGATAATCCAAGATTCAGAGGCCAAGATCCGGCAAATCTTGTCGAAAGGAGTAAACGGTTTGAGGGCGATTGTTATCGTCGTTGGTTACAGTTAGAAAAACTACCTTGTACTAAGAGTGATAATGATTTCTTTAGCCATGCTGATTTTGCTAAATTTCGCTTGGTTAATGATATTAAAGAGTTAATGTCAAGCCCATATTATACAGACCCACACGCTCACTCTCTCTTGCAAGAGTTAGCCGTCATGGATAATAATAATGGATCATCAGATGACTCTCTCTCATTTTCACGGCTCTTCCATCTGATCTGTCGTGGTTGCGACTCTGCTACGTTTAACCAGTTCATAGATGAAAACATTGGTTTATTAACAGATTCATTGAGACTCTATTTGCAGAGAGAGCGATATTCTGATGCCGAGATTTGGGGACAAAACCTGAAGACTCTAGCTGAAATCAGAGGACAAGCTCAAGGTATAGATAAAGCTTATCAGCTACTTTCAGAGGTTCATAATGGCATTCTGGATTCCTGGTTAAAGGTTGCCACTAAGGCGCTCCGTTTAGGGAGTCTTGACATGAGCGTCAGATATATTAATCTTGCCAGCGAGTATGCTCGAAAACATCCCAGAACCCTTATAGCCGGTGATGCCATTAAGAGTGTAATCACCGCCTTAGTGGATACCTCACTAAACAGAGCTCAAAAGTTAAGAGGACAGAACCAATCTGAAAGGGCTCTCGCTATTCTCGATTTGGTGATTCCAATGGTAGACTCATTAAATCAATATACCCGAAAGGATCAGCTGAAAATGGTCTACTGTTTGATCGCTCAAGATCACTATGATCAATTGCTCAACAGGTCGCTGTCTCTTATAAGCACTAACAAAATAGGAGCCGGAGCTGGGTTAGCTGATGAGGCATTACAATATCGATTTGAGAACAGAGAGGTGTTAACAAAGAGGGGTGAGGAGGGAATTATTCTTAAGCATTTAGCCCTTTATAAGGTCGATACGCTGCTTAAGAGGAGTTATCCTAATGCTAGGTTAGGCCGCTTGGTTCAGGTGCTTGATTCGGCTTATAATTGCTTTAATGTTGCAGCTCCTCTAAAATGTGATACACTCTATCCATCATTCTCAAAGTTGGTACTTCAGTTCTCCTGGGTCTTTCCAGATAGCATTAATGCTCTGATCGATAAGGATGAATATTCATTGGCAACTTATTGGGTTGATGCTATCAGATTGAGGGTTCCTGAGTTTGTCCCTTTTTCTGATTCAGCAGTGGTATGTTCTTTAAATGCATCTCTGGAAGAGCTTGAGTCGGGTGCTTGTGTCATGTCTCGTGATGCATTTCAACGCAATCTTATGAAGGCCGAAGACCTTAGTGTTCAAGGAAGATATAGAGAGGCTTCTCAGTTTTCGGCAAAGGCAGCTACGCATCTGGCTGCTGTTTTAACTTGTCGTGCTGACACCTCAGTCTATTTCTTGTTAAATAGAAAGTATGGTTCACGTTGGAATTTTAGTAATCGTCAGTTTTTAGTGGATTCGTTAATGCGTCAGGGAGCACTTTCGGAAGCATTACCACTTTATGATACGCTTTATCAGCAGCGAAAAAGATCATCGTTACTCATGACCGAGTTCTATATGAAGAGTGAGGAAGAGCTTATAACCTCTTATCAAAATCCTATTCTTACCGATACGTTGGTTAGAAGAATGATTAACAGAGACCAGCCCGAATCTGTATTTAGCGCACTCGAATCACTTAAACAGAATGGAATGGTTGATTCTCTAAGTCTTAATATACAGACATTTTTAGGAGAATCACTTGCCAAACCTTTTACTGAAGAAACCTCTAAAGAGGAGATAGTCGCTTTGATGAAAGGATATAAAATGGGTGATTCTTACTACAGAAAGCTTCGTGATACATTCTTAGAAAAGTTGCAGTGTTCCTCGATGACAAAAAGATACCTGAAGATTCGTGCAAAGTATTAGGCTAGTCCCGTTTCTTGAAAATTATTGATAACTCATAATGGATCTGATTCTTTATGTACTTTTAGTTTAAGATTGGATTGTACCTGATGATGATAATCATATCTGCCAGGTAATGAATCTAAAGTTTACTGAATATGTCATTCAAAGGATTACTTATTATTTGTCTGCTGGCTATTTGCACTATTCCTGTCTTTTCACAGGAGGATTTTATTACTTATAATGCTGTTATTCTGCCATTGGTCGATCCTGATAGTATTGCAATTGCTATACCCTCGACCCGGATTGATGCTGGTTTGATGAACCTTAGTGCCGATAGTTATTTTGGGGATACAGATGGTTCTGAGAATGTGAGGTCTTATAATGTCAGAGGGTTCTGGCTGAGTTTCTATAGAAAGTTAAGCAGGACTACACAAGTTGGCGTTTCATTGCCATCTACAACCACCGATATTGATTATATTGGACCATATTATCCGAATAAAGAGTATCATAAAACCCGATTTGATGAGTTGTATCTTCATCTTAATTATGCTGAACGATTCAACAACTCTATGGTAGTTGGAACTTTCATGACCAGTGTCCCGTTTCAAGGAAGTCAGATCCCATTGCTTCATCCTAATCAGTCAGTCATATACTCTGGCTTTTGGCGTCTTCTATTTGGTGGTAGCTTCTCTCAGAAAATTAGTAGGAACTACCAGATAACTCTAGGTAGTTATCTTAGTTGGTATATTGAGAGGTCTGCGATTTTGGCAGATGGAGCTTGGGTTGATTCAATCCTGGGGCAGGAGAGTAGTAATATTCAAACCCGCTGGAGGCCTGGTCCTCGTGTAGGGCTAATAAGTCTAATTAGTAGGAATTTTAATGGTTATACCGTTTCTGTTGGTTATAAATTCACATGGAAAGCGGGTGATCATTTCAGCTCAATTCAGCCTGAAGGTGATCCTGAGTTTGAACAATTAACTTCCGCATTATCCCGTGATAATCTAATCAGTCATGCCGTAACCTGTGCAGTCTATAAGACAATTTATAAGTATAGAGTGGGTCTTTCTTTAAGGTTTGATGTAGGAGGAAGTGAAGGTGGGTTATACACTCGTCAGTTAGCCCTTCAGTTAAGCCGATGTACTAATTAATCGAACAACGTAACAAATAACGTTTTCCTGATTACTGCGAAAGATGTATCTTGCGGTAAGAAATGGTCATATTAAGTCTCGTTGTTCACAGCACTTGATACTCTTATCAGGCTGTAAAGTTTTGAGACTTTTGGTATGATAATTTAAGCAAGACAATGGTTAGATCGATCTAGATTTGCTGTTGAAAATAAAACTGTTCGTTTATAGATATTAAGATTATGAAGAAGTTATTGTTAATTAGTAATTCAACGAATCCGGGAGAACCTTACTTAGGATGGCCCAGACCTTATATCAAAGAATTCTTAGACAGGTACTCTGTTAAGGAGGTATTGTTTATTCCTTTTGCCGGTGTATCATTGAGCAAAGAGGGCTTAGATGCCTCGTATGATGTTTATGAGCAACGTGTTGCCGGAGTTTTTGCAGAGCTTGGTGCTAAGTTGGTCAGCATCCATAGGTATGCTGAACCGATTAAGGCGATCTCTAATGCTCAGGCAATAGCTGTAGGAGGGGGGAATACCTTTCATTTAGTTCATGAGTTACATGTTAGAGGTTTGATGGAGCCCATCAGAGAGCGTGCTAATAATGGGATGCCTTATATGGGTTGGAGTGCAGGATCAAATATCGCTTGCCCTACTTTGATGACTACTAATGATATGCCGATTATCCAACCACCTTCATTCAATGCAATGAATTTGGTACCGTTCCAGATTAATCCTCATTATCTTGATAAAAATCCGGAGGGACATGGGGGAGAGACTCGCGAGGATAGAATCAATGAATATCTTATTATCAATCCTAATGTGACAGTAGTTGGGCTGCGTGAAGCATGCCTTTTGGAGGTCAGAGACGGTAAATTACTGCATAGAGGTAGTCGTCAGTTACGTGTCTTTAGAGCCAATGTAGCACCTACTGAGATTGATTCAGATACAGATGTAAGCTTCCTCCTATAGTTCGATAGGACTAGATAAGGCTATTTTAGATCTAAAGGGCAGAAGATTAACTTAATGTTAATCTCTGCCTTTTTCTTTTTAGGACTTATGAAAGAGATATTATCATTTGGTAAAATGATTGAGTGATGCTAGTCTCTGATTATTAGAAAGTATCAAGGTGAAACCCTTGCTGTGCCTAAATATTTTGAGATTTTTAAGGAAATTGTTTGGAGGGAATAGTCAAATGCTCTATCTTTGCACCACAATTCCCCAATAACCTTGCCCAGGTGGTGAAACTGGTAGACACGCTACTTTGAGGGGGTAGTGCCCGTTCGGGCGTGCAAGTTCAAGTCTTGTCCTGGGCACCAGTTTTAAAGTTCTTTCTGTAATTGCCCAAGTGGCGGAATTGGTAGACGCGCTAGTTTCAGGGACTAGTGACCGCAGGTCGTGCAGGTTCAAGTCCTGTCTTGGGTACGCAGTCTAAAAGTTGCCTCTGTAGATCTTTGATTTACGGAGGCTTTTTTTGTTGTGACAGAGAATGTAACGGTTTATTCTGTGTCTGAATATATTTCTAAGGATTATTTACATTTTTGTATAGTAAATCGGAATTATATTTATTATGTCTAGGTAACAAATATATTCGTCTATGGCAAACCAAAATTCATACATAACCTTCTTTTATGCTCCTAAGAATTCTTCTTCTGAATTATTAATTGAAGATGTATTGAAGTCATCATTGGATGATCTTGAGTATATAGGAAGATCTGAAG
>JAJTBW010000136.1 GCA_021286705.1 Sphingobacteriia bacterium | reverse complement strand
AAGAGGAGAACAGGAGGGGAACAGGAGAAATACGATGGATACAGTGGTTTCGACTGCGCTCAACCACCGGGTCGCTACCTGAGCGGAGTCGAAGGCAAAAAGGCGGAGAGGCGGAGAAGTTTCAAGAACAAGTCATTGATCAGTATCTTTAAGTCTTTGTCATGTGAGTAGTAACAAAAATCTCTTCTTTTACCAGATTATTTGATGAAGTGTTTTGGCCTTTCATTTAGGGTGTCCCTGTGTCGAAGTCAGGAAAATGTTTCAAAAGCTTATCTGAGGATGATGAGGATGTTGTGCTGTTAAAGCAAGAATGCCGGGGCATAAGGGTGTAATAATAACCTAATCTAAATGGAGAGGTCAGAGGGCAATATATTATCACATGATTTTTACGACCTTTGTAGTGTCTCCGATATAGATAAGCTGATGATATTTATTCGAACTTTTCGTTCCGAGTTTCCGGCGCAGGTTGCTCTGCTTTCATTGATTACAGCCTTGCTGTGGGGGCACGCATTTATTAGTCCCCCTCCGGTAAACCTTTTAGCTGCAACATCCAGTCAGCAGTTTTTACTCTTGCCTTTTGCTTCGTATCCATTATTGGGTGTAACTGTATCATCTGTTTTAGTGATAGCGCAAGCATTGATTTTTAATCAGTTTCTTATTAGCTCTGATTTTATTAGCCGAAACACACTCTTTCCTGCTTTTCTGTTTATTTTGTTTTTCTCTCATGCCCCAAGTTTACTTCAGGTCTCTGCGATGACCTTTATAACCCCTTTGATGTTAATTATTCTAACCCAGATGATAAGGTTAAGTAAAAAAGAGGGTGGTTATCCTATAGTATTCTTTAGTTCTATCTTGGTCATTATTACCTCTTTGATATATCCTGCTGCTATATTTTTTATTGTATTTATATGGTTTTCATTTGCAGTTAATGGCATTTGGACATGGCGTGAATGGCTACTATCAATTCTTGGCCCTTTTGTGATCGGATTATATATTCTGACATATGGGTTATGGCAGGGTAATTTATACGAGATAGTAAATGGTTTTAAACTGGTTTATGAGCCGCCATTGACACTTGATTTGATCCCGTCTATACCAGAGATAGTAATTGTTATAGTTGCACTCTTTATCGCAGTCCAGTCGTTACGTTCTGGGCTGGTTAATCGGATGGAGAAGGTGCTTAGTTACAGGAAGAATGTTTGGACATTTGTTTGGTTTACCCTAATTGCACTTGCTGGGTCAATGTTTGCAGGTAGTCTTGTCAGAGAGCATCTGGCACTTGTTACCTTGCCTATAATTGCTCTATCATCATCTTATTTGCTGACCATGAAGCGCAGGGTGACATATGAAGTTTTGATTTCCCTGATGTTAATCATGGCGATTTTACAAAACATGGCTGTATTATGAAAAGTGTTCATTTGGCCACTTGTTTTGAGGAAAATCGAATAGAGGCCGGATGTGATGAGGCTGGAAGGGGTTGCTTAGCCGGGCCGGTATTTGCTGCGGCTGTTATTCTTCCGAATGATTTTCCTCTTGAGATCTTGAATGACTCTAAGAAACTGAGCCAAAAGCAGAGAGAGTCTGCCCGTGTTGAAATTGAAGCGAAGGCTCTTGCATGGGGAGTTGCCCGGGTAGAGGCTGAGGAGATAGACCGGATTAATATTCTAAATGCTTCTATTCTGGCGATGCATCTTGCCTTAGATATGTTGAGTGTTAGACCCGAGTTTATTCTGGTTGATGGTAATCGTTTTAAGGATTATAATAAGATTCGTCATGCATGCATGATCAAGGGTGACGGTCGGTTCGCTTCTATAGCTGCTGCAAGTATTTTAGCTAAGACCCACCGCGATGAATTTATGGAGAGTTTATCAGTTGAGTATCCTGTTTATGAATGGAATAAGAATAAAGGATATCCAACACAGAGGCATATAGGCATAATAGAACAGTACGGACAGACGATATGGCATCGTAAGACCTTTATAGTAAAGAAGCAACTGATTTTAGATCTCTAAGGCCGTCTTAAACGCGCTCACATTGTCATGAAATGTGAGCATTAGGCATACTTTTTTGTTTCTCTTTGCGTAATGCTTAATATTTGATCATAATTCCAATGAAACAAAAGGAGTTATTACCTTTACACTAACTTTGTTTTAGGATGAGGTTTATCATATATTTTGTCTGAATATTAACTTAACGGGTACGAATTTTAGGTATCCGGTACTTTTAGGTTACCGACAGAAACGTGGAGACAGTAATGAAAAGAAAGATTATAATTACCATAGCTATTTTATTATCCTTAGCTACTTTAGCCGGCATTTATCTGGGATATGATTGGTTAACACAGAAGAGATCTCAGCCTATTGAGGCTATTCCTGTAGATGCCTCAGCTTTATTGGAGGTTAATGGACCAGCCTATTTATGGGAACGACTTCATTCAGAGAGTCAGGTTTGGGCATCGCTAAGAACTACCGATCTGTTTTCTCGATTGACCACTTTAATAGGAGCCATTGATACCTCATTGAAGTCAGATCAAAGCCTTAAAGAGGCATTCGAGTCAAAGCAGCTTATCATCTCTTTACACCCTACTAGTGACACCTCGGCTGATTTCCTATTTGTTATGCAGTTACCACAGCCACTTACTAGGAGTACCGTTGACAAGTTTATAAAAAAGCATAGTATGTCTGTCCCATCTAAGGATAGTCGCTACCATGCTATCCTATTTAAAGGAGCCGCTGAGCCTTTCTACTATACTATACAAAATTCCTTGTTTATTGGGAGTTATGATTATAATCTGATTCAAAAGTCGTATAATCAACTTAAAAGCAGTCATTCTTTGATGCAAGATCCCATCTTTGCACGGGTGCATGAAACAGCTGGCCATAATGTGGATGCTCATTTATATGTGCAGTTCTCCTCTTTACCACAGGTTTTAAGTCACTATTCTGCGCGTGATTTTCTTCCGGGGTTTGATAAGCTAAAGCGGTTTGCCCGGTGGGCCGGGCTTGATATCTCTATTAAAAAAGATGAAGTAATGTTAAGTGGCTTCACGATGCCGATAAATTCTGATTTTCTTCATCTTTTTAAGAGTCAGGAGCCTGGTGAATCACATACAGTAGCAATGCTTCCGGCCTCAACCGCATCTTATGCCTCATTTAGTTTCAGCGATTTTACTCCATTTGCCGATCAGTATAATAACTATTTGTCAGCCACTGCTGAGAAGAGCAATGAGACCTCTCTTCTAGATGCCTCAACCATTCAGAATCTTAAAGATGCAGATCTTTCTGAGTTAACTGTGGCTTTGATTACAGGTACTGAGCAAGAGGCTACCGCTAATAGTCTTGTTCTTTTAACAAGTAAGAACGCTTCCCAATTAAAAGCCATGTTAGATGAGTCTATCCCCTCTGCCTTACAGGTTAATACCGTCAATATCAATGGGCATGAACTGCGTAAGATAGACTTTCATCGCTTCTTTGGCAACTTTATGTATAATATGATTCCTGATATTAGCGAAGCCTATTATTATCAGCTAGATGATGTCTTTGTCTTTAGTCCGTCACCTTTTACTCTTCAGAATGCAATTATGGACTACTTAAAAGGGGAGACGCTTCTAAACTCTCAGGATTTTAAGAGTCTATCAGAAAATATTCAGACTATAGCGTCAATATCACTCTATTATAATCCATGGCGATCAAAGATGTTTCATCATTTCTTTCTTGATGACCCAACTGCAAATGACTTCGATCAGAGTCTTGCAACGCTTAAATCTATTGAAGGGGTAAGTTTACAATTCTCAAGTGATCAAGAGTTATGTTTTACGTCAGTACTAATTCGTGGAAAGCAAGCTGAAGATTCAATCAAGGCTGGTATGCCATCATTAGCTGATTCCGATAGTATAAACGAACCTGTTCGCACTTCTGAGGATACGGTTGTTACTGGTCAAAATGATGTACCTATAGTGTGGAGTACCAAGATCGGCTCGGGTGTTACCGGAAAACCCTATCTTTTGCCATCGCATGCGCTACCCGATAAAATGGCACTTCTGGTTCATGACAAAGAAAATAGGGTCTCTTTGGTTGATCTATATGGTAAACTCCATTGGCAAGTTGCTTTTGATGATCCAATCGTAGGCAAGATTGAAGCTGTAGATTATCTCAAGAATGGTAAAATTCAATATCTGGTTAGCACCAGTAAGTCAATACATCTTATAGATGCCAAGGGAAGAGAGGTTAAGCCTTTCCCTATTTCCTACCCTGTAAGTACAAATATTGGAGCCTCAGTTGTAAAACTTAAAGGTCAGGAATATAGAATTGTAGTACCTCTGACAAACCTTAAGATAGTTGCTTATAATCGCGAGGGTAGACCAGATAAAACCTGGGCTGAGCCTGTTGTTGAAAAACGAGTTAATTCAGAGCCTATTCTTCTTGAAAAGAATGGAAAAGAGTATTTAATATTTCCTCTGGAAAAGGGCAATGTCTTGATTACTGATAAGAATGGCAAACGAATAATGAATATATCTAAGTCATTCACGAATGCCTCAAAGTCGGCCTTTTATATAAATGAGACCAATAACAAGGGTATGATGTTAACGACTGATTCAGATGGGAAGCTCGTGTATATTCCAAGCTCAGGGCCTGTAACCAAGACCGCCTTTAATAGTTTCTCTAACGATCATATTTTCCTTTATGAGGACACCGACGGCAACGGTGATCCAGACTTTCTCTATGTTGATGGAAAACAGCTGTATATCTATGATCGGATGAAGAATATCGTAATGCAACATCATTTTTCTCACAAAATAAGTGATGCTCCTCAGTTAATAAAGCAGAAAGGAAAGAGCACCATTATAGGCGTCTTCAGCCGTAAATCATCTGAAATTTATCTATTACCGGTAAAAGGGGATGGAGACGATCAGGTGGTTCTAAAAGGAAGTACTCCATTTGTGGTTACAAAACCGACTACATCAAGGGGTTCACTGTTAATTAGCGGGGATGGAGAGACATTAAGAGCGTATGAAATCCCGTTTTAGTCGGCTTCCATTTGAAGTTGTTGGATCACTTGCTTCCCTTGGATAACTCTAAGAAGAAAGTAAGTAGTATATTTCCTCTCTTTAGTGCTTAGAACTCCGATATAGTAGAGAGAGCCTTCGCCCGAGCCACCTTTGTGGTTAATCTTAAAAGAGGTGACCTTGTTTTTAGCAAAAAAGTTTTCTAAAATTACTTCAGCCTGTTCTTTGCTGAATAGTCCATCTGATCCTGGTATTGAGAGGTTTACTTTCTCATTGAAGTATTTTACTAACTCAGTTGCGTCACTATCTATTACGGCTTTCGTCACAGCAGGGGCGATGTCTTTAGTCTGACCATTACTACTGGCAGGCATTAAAATACCACTGAGGATAATAACAAAGACTGCACTAAGTTTATACAAAGAATATTTAGGTAAGATTTCTGTCATCGCTGTAATAAAAGTTTAATCAGGTTAGATTACTCTTTTGTGGAGTATAGAACTTTTGGCAAATCTATAAAAGATGTTTCTAACCTGTACTTTTTAATTGCAAAAAACGTGCCCTATGGTAAAATCATTTACTAATGGGCAAGGATAAACCTTTTAGATATCCTATTTTTGCATAAACGGTCTAAATAGTGCTCAGGGAGGGACGGTGGCATCAGCTACTGCCAATTTAAGATTGAGTACCTGATGTTTTAGAGTAGAAACCAGTAGATATCTTCAGAATACAATGGCAAAGATTTTATCTCAAATGATGACCTTATCTATGTGGTTTTGTGAATTAGGTAATATTAACATAGATGATTTAGTATGAAGATTAGTTTGATATTAACTGGTAAGACTACCGAGGAGTATATTCAGAACGGATGTAAAATGTACGATTCCCGAATCAACAGGTATTTGCCTTTTGCTCAAGTGGTGGTAGCTGCCGAGGGTGCAAAAGGACTACCTCCTCTGACTGTTAATCAGAGAGAGGCCACAAATCAGTTAAAGGCAATAGAATCTGTTGATTATCTTATTCTTTTGGATGAGAATGGGCGTGAGCATACCTCAGTTGAATTTGCAAACTTTCTTCAGCAGCGCATGAATCAAGGAATCAGGCATCTTGCTTTTATGGTTGGAGGTGCTTATGGCTTTGATGAGGTGATAAGAAAAAAGGCGCACTATCAACTCTCCTTGTCAAAGATGACTTTTCCGCATCAACTGATAAGACTCCTTTTTATGGAGCAACTTTATCGTGGTTTTACAATTCTTAGAAATGAACCATATCATCATGCCTAAAAAATAAATCTAATTCAACAGACGTTTTATCAGACATTAGAAACGGTTAGTTAAATTTGTATCAACCTGCAATATCAGCAATTCTAGTTAACGTATAACTTAGCCTTGATTGGGTGATTCTCGCAAACAGCAACGATATATAGTTCAATCTGGCAAATTACAAGAGGCCGATAATAACAGATAATATTACATGAATATCATGAAAAAACTACTGTCACTCCTTTTACTGCTTGTAATTATCACAACTGGTAAGGCTCAAAAAACAGCTGCCTGGGAGGATCCAGGTGTGAGCTTTACCCGAGCAATGGAACTTTTTGACCGGGAGAAATATGCAGCTGCACAATCGCTTTTTCTTTCAATTTCTTCCAGAACAGATCTTTCGAATAGTGAAATGAGAACCTTGTCAGAGTATCATGCTGCTGAATGTGCTTTCAAGTTGAAAAATCTGGATGCCGGCACAAGGTTAAATCAGTTTATTATTGATCATCCAACAAGTTCAAAGGTTAGTAGTGCCAGATTTAATCTTGGCAGGTATTATTTCGACGCCAATCAATGGAGGATGGCTAAAGAGCAGCTTGCTATTGTCGATCCGGTTGATCTGCCTGTGTCTGTTTTACCGGAATATTTCTTTAAGCTTGGCTATTGTCAGATGCAGACAAAGGAGGCCAAAAGTGCTATGAAACATTTTGGGGACATTAAGGATTCAAAGAGTCCCTATAGTGAAGATGCAAGCTTCTATTATGGTTACCTGGCTTATAATGAAGGCTTGTATGAGACAGCCTTGACAGAGTTTAAGAAATTAGCAGATGTACCACAGTTTAGTGAGTCGGTTCCTTTCTATATAGCACAGATATATTACAAGCAGGAGCGCTATGAAGAGTTACTTACTGAGGGTACTCCGTTAATTGAGAAGTCGTCGGGGGTGAAGAAGAGTCAGATTGCCCGCCTATGCGCTGATGCCAGTTTTAAGACAAATCGTTGGGAGGATGCCATCCGTTTTATTGAGTTATATCGTTCTCAGAATAAGGGTAAGATTGATAGGAGGGATGCTTATTTGCTTGGCTATGCCGCCTATCAACTTAAGGATTATAACAAAGCCAAAGACAATTTTGAGCAGGTGACCGATAAGCAGGATACTATGGCTCAAAATGCCTTCTATCATTTGGGGGACTGTTATCTTAAAACCGGGAGTAAGCAGTTTGCTCAGAAGGCCTTTCTTGATGCCTACAAGCTTGCTTATGATCAACTTAGTAAAGAGAATGCACTCTTTAATTATGCCAAGCTCTCCTATGAGTTAGCTAGTGACCCCTATAATGAGGCAATTACCGCATTAAGAAAGTATGTTGATGAGTTCCCCGGCTCTCCCAGAACCGATGAAGCTTATCAGTTTCTGGTTAACCTGGCATTAATCACTAAGAATTATACTGCTGCTCTTCAAGCATTAGACAATATCCGTATCAAGGATAATCGCACTCGGGCTGCAAGACAAAAGATTACCTATTATAAAGCGACCTCTTTGTTTAACGATAGGAAGTATTCTGAAGCAATCAAGCTCTATAAGGAGGTCTCAACTCAGGCTTTTGATCCTGAGGTGCGCCTTCAGGCTCTGTACTGGTCGGCTGAGGCAAGCTATAGGTTAGGCCTCTATTCGCAGGCTAATAGCAGCTATGTGAGTTTTTTGGCCACTAAAGGTGCACTCGATCGTCCTGAGTACCCTTTAGCTATTTATGGTAATGGATATGCTTATTATAAACTCAAAAACTATGATCAGGCGATAATTGAGTTCAGGAAGTTTATCTCTAATACTGCTAAGAAAGATCCTCAGATGATTACTGATGCTCAGCTTAGGCTGGCCGATTGTTACTTTCTGCAAAGAAATCTCTCTGAAGCGACAAACTGGTATGAGAAGGCTGGTAGGAGCGGGAGCTTTGATTCAGATTATGCTCTGTTTCAGTTAGGGTTGGCAAAGGGGGTACAACGAGATTATCCTTCAAAAATCTCAACTCTACAGAAACTTATAGCAGACTATCCTAAATCGCCGTATGCTGACGATGCCGAATATGAAATAGCCCTTACTGAGCTGATTCAGGATAAACCCGATGCTTCAATAGCTTCCTTGACCCGATTACTAAGTAATTATCCTAATAGTAGCATGAAAAGCAGAGCACTGCTACGTCGCGGAATAATATATTATAATGTTAGCGATAATGATAATGCATTAACAGATCTTAAAAAAGTTGTTGCAGGTTATCCTAAGACACCTGAGTCAAAAGAGGCTCTGCAAACTATTAGCAATATCTATGTTGAGATGAATAACGTTCAGGAGTATCTGAACTATCTGCGCAATGTTCCATCTGCATCAGATGGTATAAGTAAACAGGATTCTCTGATCTATATCGCTGCTGAAGGCCAATATCTTAAAGGTGAGTGTGCTAAATCGGTCCCTGGGTTTACCGACTACTTAACAAAGTACCCAAAGGGTCAATTCTCTCAGAGTGCCCGTTATTATCGTGGCGATTGTCTCTATAGATCAGGCGAAATTGAGAAGGCTCTACCCGATTTTCTTGAAGTGGCCAATGGGACTGAGTCCAGGTTTGTTGAGAATGCAATGGCTCGTTCGTCAGAAATACTCTTTAAGAAAGCAGATTATCAGCAGGCACTTACCTTATATTCAAAGCTTGAAAAGCGAGCAGATAATAAATATAATATCCTTGATGCTCTTCAAGGGATGATGCGTTGTTATCTGATTTTGCAGAAGCCAGATAGTGCTCTTTTAGCTGCTCAGAAGTTGCTCAGTGCGGAAAAAGTTACAGCTGATCAGTTGATTGAGGCACATCTTTCTGCTGGAAAGGCTTCATTAGCTATGGGTAATACCACACTTGCAGAACGGGAGTTTAATATTACCAGAAACTTAAGTCAAGCTGAACCAGCTGCTCAGGCTGCCTACTGGATCGCCTATATTAGAGTGGGTGCTAAGCAATGGAAAGAGGCCGAACGAGCAGCATATGAAGTGATCAATAATTATCCTGACTATGACTTATGGCGCGTTAAGAGCTTCTTGTTACTCTCTGAAGTATATGCTAACACTGGAAATATATATCAGGCTAAACAAACTCTCCAGAGTATTATTGATAATTACGAAGGTGAGGATATAAAGAATGAGGCAAAACAAATGCTTTCTAAACTACCGGCTACTGATACTTCGTCAAATTAACCTCAGCAATTAAGAATCTTAGATAGGCAATGAGTAGAACTCAAATACAAACAGAGAACTATATGAACTCAATTTTGCTTATCTCATTTGATTGTTTAAAAAGATAATTAAGACATGAAAAGACTATTCATAATTCAAGTTGCTTGCTTACTGGCTGTTTTTGCACTTCTTTTAGCTTCGCCTGCAATAGCTCAAAATAAACCTACTCAGGTTGAAGAGGTCACTATAGTTGGAAACTTTACTCCAAAAGTGGCTGATGCCAACAAGATTACCAAGAGTCCTGTCCTCAAAGATACTAGCATAAGTCTACCTCCGATGTCTTATGGTATTATCTCCTCCCCTGTGAGCTTTTCTTATCCAATTTCTGATATCCAGCCGGCTAAACCTAAACCTCAGCCTGATCCAATCTTCGGAAGAAACTACCTTAGGCTCGGTTTTGGTAACTATACCACTCCTTATGTCGAGTTCTTTGCCGGTAAGACACAGTCTAAAACGGCTGCTTTTGATATCCATTTTAAACACCTCTCAAGTAAAGGCGATATAAGCGACTATTATGAGAGTGGTTTTAGTCAGAATGATCTGAATATTAATGCTAAGATCCTTACGAAGAAGTATGCCATTTCATTTGGTGGCGACTATAGTCGGAATAGTTTTCAATATTACGGATTTAAACCTGACCAGTTTATTACACTTCATATTCCCGCTGCCGATAGTCTAAAGCAGATTACAAACCTTTTTACTCTCAAAACCCGCTTTGAAAGTCTTAAAGGTGCGGCAAAGCTTCATCATGCGTTTGGCGTAGAAGTTAATTACATGATCGACCACTATGATGCTTCTGAGCTATTGATCAACCTTGATGGTATGCTTGATGCTGAGGTGTCAGTACTAGATGGTTCTATTTCTCAAACAGTAGGGCTGGGGCTTAATTTCAAAAACCTGAATAATCAATGGGAGATATATGACTCTAAAAGTAGGATGCTTTTTGAGTTGAACCCCTATTACAATGCGGAGTTTAATGAATACTCACTGCACATAGGTGCTAAGATTTTTATGGCTGATGACTCTACATCATCAATCTACTTTGCTCCTGATATCCGCGCTTCAATAAATGCTATCTCCGGTGTACTTAGGCTCTATGCAGGACTAACCGGTGAAATTCATACCAATAGTCTGAAAGACCTGTATGGGGTCAATCCGTATCTCTTCACAACAGATCATCTCTTATTTAGTCGTAATCTGTTTGATTTTTATGGAGGAGTTAACGCTTCTCTCTCCAAGTTCATTGATTTAAACTCATGGATTGTCGTCGGTACTATTGAGAATAAGGCCCAATATTATCATCCATACCAAACGGTTCCTTATAATAGAATTATGTTACTCTATGATGATGTTAAACGAATCAGGCTGAATGCTGAGGTTACTTACCAGCAAAAGGACAAATTCAGAATGGTTGCAGGATTGGCATGGCAGACCGGAACTCCGGATAGATTATCAGAAGTATGGTATTTCCCTTCTATTGAAGGCTGGCTCAATGGTCAGGTGAATCTATTCCCTAATTTTATTGCAAAAGCTTCTTTGAAGTATTTTAGTCAGATGAAGGCTCTATATTATTACAGTCAGGTTGAAAACAATATCACTACAATTAGTTCTGAACTTAAGAAAATCGATGGTTATGCTGATTTAAGTCTGGGCGCAGAATATAGGTTGACACCTAAATTCTCGCTATTCCTTGATATAAACAATGTATTTGGCTCAAACTACGAGTACTGGTACAATTATCCTCATTATGGAATTAATGCGATAGGCGGGCTTACTTTTGCGTTTTAAGTAGCAAATTTCTTAGACATGTCAAAAAAATAATTTAATGAAAATCAGTAAAATAGCGTAGGGGAAATTGGGGATTGGTGTTGAATTATAGTAAATTAGAAGAATAATTTCACTCATTTTTCTAATGGAGAAAACCAACGTCGCGAGTAAAACTGATGATTTGTTTCCAATATTAGACACCCATTTCAAAAGAAAAGTCATCGCTCTAGTTTAACGTTGATGTCGATGTTTATAATCATCCTCTGTAAAGTGCAAAGGGTCGGTTTTAAGAAGCTTTCAAGGGCTTTTGATTATAAGCATTATCAATCTACCAGTTTGAAGTGTATTCAGCACTTTATTTCTGAATATCATCAATATCTATTAATAGCTGTTAGAAATTCATACTAAGTTTATTTCTAACTCGAGTTGGTTTCTTGTTTTCCTGACTTCGACACAGGGACACCCTAAATAAAAGGCCAAAACACTTTATCAAATAATCTGGTAAAAGAAGAGATTTTGGTACTAATCACATGACAAAAACTTAAAGATACTGATCATTCTTACTTTTTAACCGCCCATTCCTTCCAAATTTCTCTTGCCAGCCCCAAATATCCATGC
>JAJTBW010000317.1 GCA_021286705.1 Sphingobacteriia bacterium | reverse complement strand
AAGCAATAGCGACTGGTAGCAATAAGTCGGCTATTGCCAAGCAGTTAAACATCAGCCGAGCGACATTGTACAAATGCATTAAAGCAATCCACAATTAAACAGCAATTTGAAAGTAGTTATTAAATTTACTTCTGATAAGTTTTTGTTGTTTTAATGTGGGCGCGTTGAATTTGTTTAAAACATATTCAAAAATGGATTATGTGATTGATACCAAGACAAGTTTTGAATATCAATAAAGGAAGTTTCTTGCTGAGGAAATTTTACCACCGTTATTTTTGCTTTAACCAAACTTACGCGACAATCGCTACTGTCAAAAATATAAAGCTTATTTCCAAAGGTGGTAAATAAATTGCAATGTGTAAGATATGGGTCATGACGATAATAATATGCTGTATTCATGGTATGGGTTCTGTTAAATTAAACTGGTTATACACAGCGTATCATTTTAAAGTGACTGGTGTTTGAGGTGAAGTGCTAGAAGTAAACTTATCGTACAAAAGGATTATTAAACTTCCCTGAGGATTTTCAGGAAAAAGATCATGTGGAATACGATTAAACTCAAAATATGCGTTACCATTGCTATCTGAAGTTGGCGTGATTTCAAATAAACCGATTAGGTCATTATTCATTTTGGCTCTGAACGGCATTTTATAAGTTAAAAATAATCCTACTGGATAAAATTTTAACAAATGGCAATACCAACTGTCGCCTCCTGTAACATTACTCAAGTCGGCCATGGTAAAACTTTTTAAAATTACTTGAGTATTGTTCTTTGAGTAATAAGGCCAGCAAAAAAGCTGCCAGTCAGATGGAAATTCAATGCCTTCATTTAATAAATAATTGCGCAGTAGATTGTCAGCTTCACCAGTGTTGATTATTGTCTCTTTTGACTCGTCATTTATCGCATGTGCAGCAAAGATATGACCAATTACCGAACGCGCTATCTTATGGCCATCAAATGGGATGCGTAAAACACCAGTGCCATTTGAATTAAAGAAATGAGTGTGAATGTTTTTGCAAAATTTTATAAGTTCAGGATCGTTTTTTGCACCAAGTAAAACATTATTGCAGTTACGACAAATTGTCGGGAATCGCAACCCTCCATTGATTCGTTTCCCAGGTTTTTTATCATGGCTACCGAATCTCTTTAACCGATGAGTTTGTTTAAGGGTTGGACGCAAATAAACTCCTTTTGGGGGAACATGATCTTCAGTCAAATCTTGATTTTTTGCTAAACAGATTGAGCACTGCCCCTGATATATTTGTCTTTTCATTTTGGATAATTTAATGGAAACTTCTTAATAGGCTTTTTTATCTTAGCTCTGACAATAATCACTCTGTGATATTGGGGGGTAAAGGAGGGAACATCTCTATGCCGCTTAACTAAAGTTTTGATGCATTCTAATTAGAAACAGCAACAGACAAGGCTTAATTTAATTCATACACTGAAAACTCTTTAATCCTGTTTGACGTGAGCCTTCAACAAAGCCTCTAAATGCGGCCATGTTTGACTTACTTAATTAATCCTTGGTTCTCTAGACCTCCATTATTCAGATATGCCCCTAAACTTAATGAGCTAAATTTTCTGCATTTCACCACCTAAAGTAATTTAAAAATTGCTGCTAGTGATTTTCACATACTGCTTATAAAACAATAACAAATCCTGCTCATCCGCCGAATAAATAAAATCACTTAATGCGTGTCGAATATCAGCTAGAACAGGATTATCACTTGATTTCTTAACATCGTCAGGG
>JAJTBW010000316.1 GCA_021286705.1 Sphingobacteriia bacterium | reverse complement strand
GAGGCCAGGTGTTGGGCTCAAAACAAATTGAGGCTCCCTGACAAAAGCCAGAGTGATGGATATAGGCGAAGTAGCGCTGAAGAAACCGTGGCAACCCAGGCTCACTTTGTTTACCTTGAAGTCCAAATGAACTCGCCTGAAAATCACAGTCTGTACCTGTTAATTCAGGATGATTTATCACCCCAAGTGAATCATTATTGACGGGAGTTTGTCCGTCATCACGTTCCGTCAAATAGATCTTTGAATCTTTTCCTAGCCCAAGTACTCCATAATACTTGCACTCACACAATTTAACCCTTGAATCTGCAAATAGTGCAGAATCAGCAATTGAAGTATCAAATTGATACAATGCATATTTCATTGGATTGAAACCGTACTCTCTTCTGGAAACATATAATTTCTTTCCACTCCAGGAAAAACATGAGGGCATATCTGATACACCCAATTGAGGAAAGTGAAAAGTAAAATTAGGCGTTATCACACCCGTCAACGAATTAAAATTACAATACTCAAGTAAATATCCTCCGAACTGACTAACCAACCTAGTCCCGCCCTGATCCATAGCTATCGAAAAAGAAGCCCCAGCAATACTATAGGGCACACTACTATTACTAATAACCGGTTCATGAATTCCGTTCTTATCTACCAAGAAGGCCATATAATGGTTAGTACCGTTAATATAGCCATAATCCTGTGCAATAATCCAAAAATCTCGTTTATTGGCGTGCCTCATTCCCGTAATTGAACTAACGACACCATCACCACCAACTACAGGGACGTTTTTCTGCCCTTCTATTACAGCACCTAATCCATTATCCAAACGCATATCAATCATACTATAATAAAATCTAAAATATCCAGTACTGGCAGCCATTGCAATAGTAAAAAAATAATATTTAAAGGGATCCTCAATTGATTGAGCAGTGTAAAGAGGATGTTCGAAAAGCGCATTCCCGCAAAATAGGCCAACTCCATTTAGCATCACAGTATGATTTCTGTTATAAATTACGCTTCCACTTGAATAGAACAACAACTGACCAGAAGAGTCTGAGGCAACAGCCATACCTCCAATGCTTACTGTTGCCGCACCATTAAAGAGGATTGGAGGATTAGTATGGAAATTTATACCTATATTAACCCCAAATATCCAATTATTCCATTCTCCTTGGGCAAATAAACAGGTACAAGTCAAATTTAACAGTGATAATAACAAAAATCGATGAAACATAAATTTCGATTAAAGACGGAGATCTTAAAGATACCTATTTAATGAAAATATAAAAACAAAAGAACAATTGAAACCTATTTCAGTAAATCAATTTCACAATGAAGTAACAATAAACAAGAATCAATCTTATTCCAGATTGTTTTGACCTTCATACGAGTCAGTATTCTTTAAGATCTCCTAATACAACAAGATTATAGTTTACAACCTGACTTTTACCAGTTTTGCTGAAGTTGTAAGTTCTTCAAAACTCATATACTCAGAGACTCCACCGGCAAGAACATTATATTGAGGATTAGGAGAATTATAAGGAACTATCCCAATCTTTACACGACACCACACTCTAGGGGAAGGACTTGGAGGGTCATATAGTTCAAAAGGAGCTACAAAATCAGTGCCGACAATTGGATTTCCATCTACCCCAAAGCGGTAGCCAAGATATAACATCCCCCCTGTAATCGGCTGATCATTGATATCCACAACTTCATAATAAATATCATACTGCGTTGTGGTTTCGGGTCCGGTTATATAAA
>JAJTBW010000135.1 GCA_021286705.1 Sphingobacteriia bacterium | reverse complement strand
TCAAAAAAAAGTGTAATTTTGAGATGATTTATAATTCAACCAATTTGAACTTTAGTCTAAACTTTAGGTGTTAAGATCAAAAGACTATTTGCAAATGCTTAAAAATACCATTTGTCAATTAAATCAAAATAACAGAGGTTATCAATTAGTTTGCATTTAACACAATTATACCAAATGAAAAAAACAATCTTTAGTATCATTATGGGTTTACTCTGCTTCACTATTAACGGACAGACTGACATAAGACCCGGGGTGATCATTAACAATCAAGGAGACACATTAGTTGGTAAATTAGATTATCAGGGAGACATTTCAAATGCTAAATTCATTCACTTTATAAACCAAAGTGTTGATTCTACCTTCCTGCCATACCAGATTAACAGCTATAAGTTTCATGACGGGAAATATTACATATCAAAGACGGCTATTTATAACAATGATACGGTCAAAATCTTTGCAGAGTGCTTGGTAAAAGGGAAAAAAGATCTCTACTTTACCCGGTCTTTAGCAGGATTTTACTATTTAATTAGCAGAACTGACTCAATCATCCTTGAGTTACCCTATAAAAAAGACTATATAACAAAGAATGACGTAGTATATGAGTTTGAGAACAAAGCCTTCATTGGATACCTTAAAGCCTATTTTGGTGATTGCCCTGAATTAGCCCCAAAAATCGAGTCGCTCTATTCGCCCAACAGAAAGAATCTGATAAGTCTAACAAAGGAGTATCATGATATTACATGTGGGGAAGGGAACTGCACTGTTTTTGAGAAAAAGAAAAATCCTTTACGATTTTCATTTGAGCCTTTTCTGGCTTACTATATTAAATCTGATGTTCTTGGCGATTTTTCAGCAGCATACGGATTTAATCTCATATTCTGGATCCCCAACTCTAGTGAAAACATGTCCATTAGAACGGGTATTATTCGGCCTTTGAATGATGTCAACACAACCCAAATCCCACTTCAATTCGAATATGTCTTACCATATAAGAGGGTTAGTCCAAAATTTGACATCGGTGTTAATTCAGTTTGGATTAAAGATATGAATAATAATACAGGAACAGGTCTTACCTTTTTGATTGGAACAGGACTCTATTTCAGACCTTCAAAGGTTGTCTCTATATCAATTGACCTTAATTCTGACATATTCGCCTTCTATCCTGATTTCTTATTTATTGATTCAAAGAACGTATTTGCGACACTCTACCTTAAGGCAGGGATTAATATTACCATCGACGAGTATTAATCATTTCGATAGATGCGCTATCTGATATTACGACTTTTTTCTAATTAACATGTATAAAATCCAGAACTATCATACTGACTGGAATCCTAAAGACTATTGAAATAGGATAGCCGGTATAAACCAGATGACTACCATTTAAAAGATTCTCGACAGTAAATTAGGCGATAACGATTTAGTCTTTTACACCGATACCAGAGTCCACGGACAGATTGCTGTAATGCACTAAATCTATCATAACTTACCTTGGCCCAAGAGCGGCCATTCTGTTGTATTTGTCATTTCAGAGTAAATATTTATTGACAAACAATAAATATTTATTATCTTTGTCTCATTACTTAAAACTTTACCAAGATGACAAAGACAAATGACTTCATTTTTAAAGCGCTTATGATAGTGGCATGGATAATCTTCGTTGCACTTTGTATCGAAGCAGGCGCATTAGTTGTAAACTTTATCTTTAGCATATTCAATCCGTCAATCGTTGGAGACCTATACCAGAAACTAGATTTAAGCAGGTTATACCAGCAAAGTCAAATGGTCTTTTATGGCATGTTCGGATTTGTACTATTCATTGCATTGCTAAAAGCCTACCTCTTCTATGTTGTGATATCACTTCTTCACAAATTTGATCTGGCAAAACCTTTCAGTAGTTTCGTTTCAAAACAAATATTCCAGATAAGCTACATTACCTTTTCCATTGGTATATTTAGTTATATAGCACGTCAGACAACCAAAGATCTAAGCATTCAGGGCTATGCTCTTCAAGACCTCAATCAGTTTTGGGTAGATAGTCAGACCCACATCGTGATGGCAGCCATTATTTACATAATTGCAGTTATCTTTAAAAAAGGGATAGAACTACAGAATGAAAACGATTTAACTGTTTAATTATGCCTATAATAGTGAATCTGGATGTTATGATGGCCAAAAGAAAAATGTCATTGAATGAACTTTCAGAAAAAGTAGAACTAACACTTTCTAACCTCTCAATCTTAAAAACAGGCAAAGCCAAAGCGATTCGCTTTAGCACACTCGAGGCCATTTGCAAGGCATTAAATTGCCAACCTGGAGATATCCTTGAGTATGTCGATGATGATAAAATAGGTTAAGTTCTTGAATGGCTGTAAAAATCGTTAGCCACTAAAGTTAATCTATGAAAGAACATTTGTTGAATTTCACTGTTAAGATGATCTGCTGAAATATAAGCCGATAAATATTCGATCTGGAATAGGTTGATAAACCTTTTAATATTGACTCAAATGATAATAAAGCCTGAAGAACTTAAACAAAATGGATACGAACTGTTAGACAAACTAGACCATAAAGAACTTATCCCCTTTGTAAAGAAATACCTTAACAAATGGACACTAACATCAATATTATACTATGGTCTGAATATAGTACTTTTCGTGATTGCTATAATCCTATTCATTGATAATGCCAAACATGGGGATCTAAAGATCTTCGACTGGTTATTCTGGTATTTTATTGGCTTTACAATATCATTTCTTTTAATCCCACTACACGAGTACATCCACGTTGTGGCTTATCGGTCGCAAGGAGCCAGAAACACCTCATACGATGCAAATCTCAAGAAATTTTACTTCATGGCACTTGCCGATCGATTCGTTACCAGCAGAAAAGAGTTTAAGGTCATAGCCCTCGCCCCTTTTACTATAATATCTATCATTCTTATCCTCCTTATATCTTTTTCAAGTTACAACTTCACCTTGACCATATTAGGTATCCTGCTTAGCCATACCGCTATGTGTTCAGGCGACTTTGGGCTATTAAGCTACTTCGAGATCTATAAAAGCAAGGAGATTGTAACCTATGATGAGGTTGACAATAAAGTATCATACTTTTGGGGTCGTGAAAAAATAAAATGAAACTGAAATTAAGATTTTTAATTCGGCTTTGGTGTGAAACACAAAAACCGCCAACCTAAATGGAGAATTAACTAAATTGACAAAAGAAGACGACACTAACAAAAGAAGATTGAGCAGTAGCGATCAAATAGCTCAAACCATAGTGCGAAAAGAAGATACCCTAAGGATATACCCCTTCTTCTTTAATGAAACAATGGATATTGAGCTATCAGCTCCGAGCATTTTCCGAAGATACGTGATCTGAACATTGAGTGATAAAGAATTTGAGTAACTGCTATCACCCCATACAGTGTTAAGGATATATACCCTATCAACTATACTATTAACATGCTGGGCTAAAATCCTAAGTATCTCGGCTTGTCTTAACGACATATTTTTAAAAGACCCACTGAACTCAACATTACATAGCGAGTAGTTAAAAACCGTACATCCCAGCCTATAGGTCTCTTCCTCGATATCAAGTAAGCTCTCAAATCGCTCTTTAATTTTTGCGATTAGTTCTTCCGGATAAAATGGTTTTGGAATATAGTCGTTTCCCTTAAGCCCGAATCCCTTCAAACGATCCGATTTTTCAGTTCGATCCGTCAAAAAGAAAATTATAACTTTCTTATCGTATTCTCGAATTTTTTGGGCAAGCTCGAAGCCATCCATTATGGGCATATTTATATCGAGTAGAACTAGATCCGGCTTTAAATCACCAAAAAGTTCCCAAGCCACTCTCCCATTATTAGCATAAGTCACCTCATAAGACTCCTCTTCAAGAAACCTTTTTAAGAACATAGAGTTCTTCAAATCGTCATCAACTAAGAGAATCTTCTTACTATTCATTGCTTCGCAGGTAATTCAATGATAAACTTGCTGCCTTCACCCAGCTTACTTTCCAACGAAATTTTTCCTTTGTGAGCCTCAACCAATAATTTGACATAACAAAGCCCAAGTCCCATTCCTGGAATATCTTTGCCCTCAATAGTCGAACTCCTAAAATACTTATCGAAAACGTAGGCACACTCTGAAGATGGAATACCAAAACCATTATCACTAACCTCAATCCGATAAATATCACCAACTACACGACAATCAATCAAAATAGCTGCATCACCTTCTGAATATTTAACCGCATTCTCCAATAGATTAGAGAAAATATTGACTATATGCATTCTGTCAGCTATAATCTCTGAATTCTCATTATTGAAAGAGGTCGAGATACTAATCACTCTATCGGTTGGAAGGTTTTGTTTACCAATACATTCATCGACGACCTCCCTAAGAGAAAAAAGAGAAATATTCAAAGGGATTTCTTCCAAATCACTATAAGTCAAATCTCTTAACTTAGAAAAGTATGATGAGAGATTATTCAGTTCATTTTGAGAACTTCGAAGAATATCCTCTTTCATAATCTTGTCCTGAATCAACTTATCATTTTTCATAAATGAAATACACATCTTCAGGGTAGCGACAGGCCTTTTCAACTCATGAATCATCGTCTTTACAAAATCCTTTCTCAGCTCTTCAATCCTTCTTAGTTTATAGATAGTTTGTATTTGATAAATCAGACAGAAAACAATTAAAAATGAAACTATTATTGACCCAATTAACGATTCAATCATTCTTTCCAGTATCGGTGTTACACCAAGTTGATATTTTACCCGAAGTTGTTCCTTTCCCAGAATATCGAAAGGATAAGTAACTTCCATTACCGGATTCCAGATTGAGATACTTACAATCTTTTGTGGATCCCAAACCATTGAATCCACAGCCTCTATTCTAATGGATGAAGGCCTTATCCCCTCCTTAAGGAGTAAGGAATCAAAACGCGCTATAGTGAAGGGACAAAGCTTATTGTATCGAAACCTCTCAAGAGCATCATAAATATCGTATTCCCCACGGGGGGCATTCACAACAAACTTATACGATTCAACTCCCTTTGCAAGATTACTCAGCGAGTCGAGATTCTTGACCGATAATGAACTAGTTGGGAAAATCTCTTTATCAACAAGATAAGCATATAGTTTCCATTGGACATCTGAATTAGAGGAAGCTGGATATCGTTTGATATTCATTTCCCATCTGGTAATTACCTCTAAGTGGTTATCATTATGGGCTTTTCTAAGCTCGCTATCCACAATGGCTAAATCAATTGTTTTATCATACAACTCAGACTCATATTGTTGTATAACAAAAACATACTGGTTATATAACCAATAGGATTGAATGATTACAAGGGCTATTAATGCAATAGCCATCAACCAATGAATTATTTTGACATGCTTTTCTATGCGGGAATCTATTTGACGCAAAAGTACTAATTCGGTTTGCCTCACTGCATAAATAACATCCAAATATCAATCATCGTAATAATTTAGTAATAATTGTATAGTCATTCAATAATGATTATTAGAGGTATAAGCCAGACCAGATAGATATTTTTGCGCTCAAATAATTCAAATAAACAGCCTGAATATGAAAAAGATTTGTTTGATAATTACTGCTCTCGTGATGGCTTATTCCGTTGTTGCACAAGATTTACCCTGCAAGGAAACGATGGAAGAGAGTCTACAGCAAATAGCGGAGGTTCTTAATAAACCCGAATCAAAACAGTTGTGGAACATTTCATTGAATGCACCCATTCTGTTAATTGATCATCTTAAGAATAAAATGTACGTAACAGCTATTGATAGTGGAAAAATACAACCTCTAAAAGAGGAAGAATGGGATAATAAAGTCCCTTTGGCAAACAGCATTTTCGATTATAAAGGAGGAAAGTATGTTACTATTATTCATGCAGCATTTATGAATACTTCATGTGAAGGACGGATAAATCTGCTATCGCATGAGATCTTCCACCTGCACCAAAACGAGTTAGGCATCAAAAACACAATATCCGTCAACTATCACATGGATGAAGTCCAAGGACGGGCTCTGCTTCAGATAGAGATGAAAGCTTTGCAGCATGCCTTGGAACATGATACTGTAGGACTATATGAGGCACTCTATATACGCGCATATCGTCAAAGTCTAAATCCAAGCAATAATGAGGATCTATATGAGCTTAATGAGGGTCTGGCTGAGTATACGGGAGTAAAACTCTCTGCAGCGAACATGACCGAATATGTAAAAAACAGACTTAACTACAATATCAAAAGAGGCTATACCAATGCATTCGGTTATCTTACAGGTTCAGCCTATGCAACACTATTGGATGATTTATATCCACAGTGGAAAAAAGACAAGGATTTAAACAGAGGTATGATCTTTCTTTTAAAAAAAGTAATGCCAAAATATGAGGTTTCAATTGATGAACCTGAGCTAAAAAGAATACTTGATAAATACAATTATGACCTTTTATTAACTAACGAAAAAGAGGAAGAGAGATCATTTGGCGATATAACCCTATATGAAAACTTACTTAAGCCTGAGACAAGCAAGATATGTATTACAAATAACAGAATCAATTTTACATATAACCCTCAAGACAGAGTCATAGCATTGAGTAGCGCCATTCTATTACGAAATATGACACTCACAACAGAATGGGGACAAGTCAATGCGAAAAGTGGTATTGTTCGCCTAAATGACTGGACTGCATTTTATCTACTTCCTCCTAAAGAGATCTCTTCTAATGTTATAAAAGGAGATGAATATGAAATTGAATTAAATAGAGGTTGGAAAATTATTGAGGAGAATAAGATTTATAAGATTGTGAGAGAATAGAATTAAAAGTAAACGAATATAGTATAAACAGGTTTTTAACCTTATACGTAATCCTGAATACTAATAGGGCAACATCTTTGTAACTAATCTATTTATGTTATTATAATTTGTCGTAACCAGTAGCCAGTATTATCAATTATTCAGACATATATTATATTCAAGTCTGTCGTTACTAAGACTCTCACTGGTAATAATCTAACTACCGGAGGTGAAAACAATATTTCTGATATCAAAGGGATATAACTAGTTACTTGATTTTTTTCTTCTAACTAAAATACGTCTTTTATAATATTTATAACCCCATAAAAAAACAGATAAAACAAGTATTATGACCCATAGGTTAGCAAGTAGTGTTATCAAATGTAAAAATACTTGCCATCCATCTTTCAAACTATCCCAGAAATCGCTTAGGAATCGATCCGAGTATTTGATGTTTTCGTAAAACGAAATCCTCACAGTACTAAAAGCTACTTGGTCTGACAAGAATTTTAATCGTCCTTCAATAGATTCAATATCAGATCTTAAATCGGTCAATTGTTTTTGGATATCTAGCGTTTCAGATAAATCCTTAGCTTGCTTTAATAATTCAACTAATTTTTGCTCAGCTTCTTTTTTAATTTTAATCCTCGCCTGTATATCAATATACTCCTCTGTAACATCCTCTATTTTAGTTGATTTATTATCAAGTACCTTAATATTCACATTGGTAACAACAAAATTAACAAAATCATCAAATTTGTCAGATGGAACCTTTATAGTCATATCAACTCCAGTTCGATCACTGTAGTTGTACATGTTTTCATCAGAAATGTACGCTCCAAAACCTTTTAACGATCTATTAATCAGTGAATATGTCTCATGCTTGCTATTTATTCTAAAACTTAAATCTGCCTCCTTAATCACTTTTCGTAAATCCTTATCAACCTTTTGCGTTACTGGTGTATTGTGTACTATTTCTAGCGAATCTTCTGATTTATTCTTAGATGCTCCACAACCAATAATAATGGTTACTAAAATTAAAATCGCTAATATTCTTTTCATTTCGATATTTATAATTTGAGTTAGAGACTTTTGTAAGGCAAATACTACTCGATAGACAGTAATCTTGAATAGGTTAAGATTACTTACTAGAAATAAACCTTAAGATGCTTTCATTATGTGCTAAAACAAAGTTGTTACCTGGCGTGAATCCACATTTTCGACAGGTAACATTGTATGCACTATTTAATGTTTGGCATGAAGTACATTTGAAATGCTCCGTCATTTCTTCCATCCAAATTTCCCAACCAACCTCATTAATTCTTTCATGCGACGACCAAAGTTCAAGGCGATGAGGCATCTTTGTTTGAAAATCCTTTAATTCTTGGCATGGGTAATCTTTACACTCTCCACAAAAGGATATATTTCTTTCCTTAGCACAATCAAAAAAAGTACAGTTTTTAGTGCAATAAGCTGATTTTCTCTCAGCTCTGCATCCATCGCAAAATGTTTCTTCCAAAGTTTGGTTTAACGATTTTGCTATCACCTCTAGTTTATCAATATTATTTTCTTGTGTATTAATATAAAGACTACATGAGCCACAGAATAAACCACAAATTGAAGCAAGGTTTAAATTACTTTCCATACTATTTTTACTGATTGATTAATTTTTAAAATATTTATAAACTATTTAACAAGATTAAAACCCATTTAAAACCGTTTGACATTCTACCTGATTTTATGGCATATATAATTGTTGTATGCAAATAAAGGAACTAAAACTATTTTACCAACAAGATTATCTCTACCAACTGTGTCAAATCCATGCACGAATAAAATTAGGTAAAAATTCCAAAATGAGCAAATTGTGACAAAGATATGCGTAATCTGAGGGATTACATTCAAACGATTCCAAGGCATAATTATTATAAAATTTGTATGCATTTAAGGTCATAGCCCACACCCCTTTTACTGTAATATCTATCATTCTTATCCACCTTATACCTTTTTCAAGTTACAACTTCACCTTGACCATATTAGGTATCCTGCTCAGCCATACCGCTATGTGTTCAGGCGACTTTGGGCAATTAAGCTACTTCGAGATCTATAAAAGCAAAGAGATTGTAACCTATGATGAGGTTGACAATAAAGTATCATACTTTTGGGGTCGTGAAAAAATAAAATGAAACTGAAATTAAGATTTTTAATTCGGCTTTGGTGTGAAACACAAAAACCGCCAACCTAAATGGAGAATTAACTAAATTGACAAAAGAAGACGACACTAACAAAAGAAGATTGAGCAGTAGCGATCAAATAGCTCAAACCATAGTGCGAAAAGAAGATACCCTAAGGATATATTAACATTGCTTCCATCAGAATAGAGTCAATTGATTCTCTTTCATTGGCTTCATGTCGTTTATAAAACTGTCCCATTGTGAAATGCTAATATCCAGATTATACTTGGCATTTAAGTTAATTATTTGCGTTTCAACTTCAAATCGGGAGATCGTATTAGCAAGATTAACCAGATCCAAACGCATTAAAATGTCTTTGGTAAAAACTCTTTTAGCATCAGAAAATGTGATTGACTTTAAAAATGCCTCCGTTTTCGATGAATTTAAAAGGATAAGGGAATAAACAGCATATTCAATTTTATCAAAACCAATGAAATAACAAGTATCATCCAACATAATCGGCTTGTTATTTTGCGGTAACACTAATGAAAAGTGGTAGGTCTTATATAATCCTGATATTGCGACCTTATAAGGTTTGAATGAATAATCCCCTATTCCAAATATCGAAAATAGCGGTTTCCCTTTATAAATACTTGATTTTCTGGCTTTAAAATTGGAAATATTCTTCATTAAATAGGAATATGTATCGGGATATAGATGTTGAATATATAAGGTTTCTTGTCCAACTTTTGTTTGGGTAATGATAGTATGCTTTCTTGTACTTTTTATTACTGCATTTTTCAGATCAGAACTTTTTAGAAAGCCATAAACCAAATCCTCTTCAAGTTTAATTTCATCAGATTGATTATTTACAAAATGTCCATTTACTCTTTCTAATTCCATAATAGCGGAGCAATCATGCTTTATTCCTTGTCGCCACTCAAAAGGACAAACGCCATCGATCTCTTTTGTTTGATTATAATCTGCAAGATTAGAGACAAACTTAGAATTAAGCCAGCCAAAACTAATTTTTTTTGATAGACTATAAAAATCAAATTCATCACATTCAAAACTTGGTGCTAAATTGAGTTGACAATAAAGCAATGCAGCTTCAACAGAAACATTAAACTCTTTTTTACTATCAATACAATATTTTTCTATTTCTCCGACTCTATACCTCTTATCTTTTTGGTCAAAAACTATGTTTTTTACAACTGAATTTTTCACTAACAGTGCCAGACTGCCGTTATGATTCTGAAAAGCATCCAGAAGCATTAAACTAATAGACTCGGCAATATCAAAATTACCTTTGCCAGTCATTGCATCTAATCCGTTTTGATTCTTGAAATTTGATTTTGAGGGAAGATTTGATGAATTAAGGCTACCTAATTTTGAGTTGGTTACCCAAGGAGGATTTCCAATTATTAGCAATTTCTCAAGTTGAATCTGTTTAGAAATATCCTTAAAATCGAAATCGAAAACATTGCAATGCGTAATTGTAATTTCTGGTTTGTTACTATCTGGATTCGATAGTAAGAAATCGAGAATACTAAACTTAGTTTCCCAAACATAAGGTTTATAAATCTCGATTCCATATACTTTCTTAATTGCTTTAAAATTAGATAACAAAGCAATTATAAAATTTCCTTTACCGCAAGTTGGTTCAATTACTATTTCAGGTGATATATCCTTTTTTATCAAATGCTGAACCACTTTATTTGCTAAATCCTTATTAGTTTGAAAATCTCCATATTCCGAACGATCAAACTCTTCAACAGAACTTGTATCAACAAGAGAAACAGATTTTTTCAATACTTGAAAATCATCACTATTCTCAAAGAATCTATTGATGCTGAAGGCATCAAGTATTTTTTGATTGGCATTTTCAAAAGACGATGAATTGTTTAAGAAGTCTTTTAAAAATGCGCAAACTTGCAATGAAATATTCGCCTCAAATACTCTCATTACTTTGCTAGCTTATCAATTACTTTACTAATTCCGTCTACTTCTATGTCAAGCGTAACAACCCTTTGGTATTGAAGTCGCCATTGTAAAGCATTTGAAATAGTCAAATAGCCTTGATCTGGTGGTACTTTCAAAATCTGTTCTGCTAATTGAATCATAGTTAAATCATCAGCCGGAATATGTCTATCACTCAAGTATGCAATAATATCTTCAACATTAGCCTTATCCTTAACCATTTCACGTAAACGATAAGTTGTAGTATAATCGGCTGTTCGTTCTTTTGAAATGAATGAGCAACTAACAAAATCAAGTTTTGCTGTTTTAGTCTTCGGATCATCTATTTTATCATAAACAAAAACAAGTAGATTGTACCCAAGTCCAAAGATTTTTTGTTTAGCATCTTTAAACGGACACGAAGATTGTGGTTGCTTTATTGATGTAACCTTTATATCTGTAAGTACGTCGTCTGAAGGTAAATCAATTCCGCTTGCCGATGAACCAATTGTTGTATTGTACTTTGAATTTAATTGTGCTTGAAACTTATGTTCGATATGTGTCCCAACAGCCTTTCCATCTGTTACCCCATAAAGTAATTTATTCTGAATTTTCGATTCAGCAATGCAAAAAGCTGCAGCTTCAGCTTTTAGTTTGTCAATTGTCAGTTCTTCTCTCAATTTAATTTCTTGCATTTTAGTTTACTAATGTAAACATTTTTCCAGTCATTTGACCTTTGTAGGTCTTCTTAGTAATTAAAGAAACTCGATGAGACATTATGAACTGGTGGGACAGTGGGGACTATTGAGTCATTGAATTTAAAATTCAAGAACTAAGTACATGAAAAAAAATCAAAACATGGATATATGACTAATTCTTAGAGCTTAACAAGATGCTAGCCACATAAGAAAGTCCGTAATTGGATATGCTCTGTGCTATCCTGCTATGAGTTTAATAGATATTGGATGCACATTTTCATGTAGGAAGATTCCAATTCTCCCCCGCTTCCCCTGCCTTCGACTCCGATCAGGCAGCTACCCGGTGGTTGCTTCTCCGCCTCTTTGCCTTCGACTTCGCTCAGGCAGCGACCCGGTGGTTCAGCGATGTCGAAAACACTGTATTCCAGTTCCTCTTATCTTCCTCTCTTGTTCACCTCCTGTTCTCCTCTTATGCCTCTCCCTATCCTCTCCCT
>JAJTBW010000134.1 GCA_021286705.1 Sphingobacteriia bacterium | reverse complement strand
GGAGAGGATAGGGAGAGGCATAAGAGGAGAACAGGAGGGGAACAGGAGAGGAACAAGAGCGGGATTAGAAATCAAGTACATAGGATGTACTGTCGGTGCCTGAAATAAGTGTAATTGAAAAGCCCTTTGAATTTAATCTTTGAGAATCTTCATGAACTTTGACACACCTGATCCACTCTCTCCTAAATATCGAATCAGGTATATTCCGGAGCTTAATCCCTCAAGAGCAATCTCCACCTGGGTCTTATTACAAACGCTAAAGTGCCTTATAACCACACCTGACTGATCAACCAGATAGATATCCGCTTTATCATTCGGAATTAAGAGGGTTATGCTGTTGTCGCTAACCGGATTGGGGTAAACTATTAGTTTAACCAACTTATCTTCTGCTATTCCTGAGGCCTGAACACTGTTCTCTCGCCATAAGATCCAACGATCAGGATCTATGCTTAATGAATCTATACCTGAAGGCATATAAAAACTGACTCGCTGGCCACTCTTTTCGTGCCAGAACTTAAAGTCGGTCGCAACCCCATCTTTCCAAACTCGAATCGGAACCGGCATTCTAAAGAAGGGAACTGAAACATGCGATGTGGTTTGGAAAAGATCTAAAGTTAAGCTATCTCCCTGCTGAAAATAATAACCTTGGTAATTGGGGAAACCTTCACCCTCCAACCATGGTTCAAAAAACCACTCCAGACTGCTCCCATAAGCCTCTTCCATATGCTTAATAAAGGCCTCGGTTCTGGCAAAACCATACTGTAACTCTGCATCTGAGAGATAGCTTCTTGTGGCAGCAAAAAAGGTTGAGTCACCGATGACACCCCTCAACATATGGATAACATAAGAGGCCTTGGCATAGGTCAACCGTGAATCGAATAATACCGGAACATTCAAGGTATCCAACGGAAAGACCCGGCCTCCCGGCTCTTTCGTTATACCATCACTGACAATCTGCTTCCATGGCTCCCAATAGATCCCGTTTATCAGATTCTCATAGCAAAGACCGGTGACATAACTTGCCCAGCCCTCATTCAGCCATAAATCATACCATCTGCCACAAGTAACCATATCGCCAAACCACATGTGACCCAACTCATGTGACATGATATGGAAGTTTATACCTCCGATAAAGGTTACGGTTTGATGTTCCATTCCTCCTCCCCATCCAAACTGCGCATGACCATACTTCTCTTTTATAAACGGATAGGTTCCAAATAGGGAGTCCAACATAGGATAGGCACCTAGAATACCGGCAGTCTCAACCATTGAACTCTCAAGATTCTCGGGGTACATAAAGTTCTGAATGAGGACATTCCCCGATAAAGTCTGAGCATTCTCTTCGTATATAGAATAATTGGTCATAGCAATTGCAACCAGATAAGTGGCTATCGGATATCTGTGCTTCCAGTGCCATTGCATGCTATCGCCATGCCTGATAGTATCAGCTAATAAACCATTTGAGACCCCAACATACTGAGCCGGACCAATAAGATAAACATCCAATGAGTCTATTTTATCGGTAAGGGTATTCTGACAAGGCCACCAATCGGAGGCGCCATAAGGTTGAGAGAGAGTCCACAATGCCGGAACCCCTTCATGTGGCTCAACACCAAATGAGCCAAACCCTGTTGAAGGGGGAATCCCTTGATAAAAGATACGAATATTAAACTCTTGAGAAACCTGCATCCCTAAGGCGGGGATCTCTATGATATCAAGTCCTGGTCGTACAAACTCCACCCTATTATCCGCCAGATAAACCGAGTCAACCGTTAAAGAGTCACTAAGACTTAAGCTTATTGAATTGGTCGCCTGCAATACCTTGCCCGTCAAAGAAACATCCCCCTTTATATAGCGTATCGAAGGATCAAGATACCAATATGCCTTTACCCAGTCAACATCCAGAGGAGTGGTAGACTTCCTCATGTTATCATCAACCATTAGACGTGCGACTTTAGACTTTGATTTCGCCTCCGTCTCTATTTCACTTAAGACAAAAGGACGGTGAATTCCTTGTGCCATGATAATTAAATTAATGAAAATGGTTGCGATGGTCAGAGTAAGTTTCTTCATGGCTAAATGTTTTTCTAAAAAGTAAAGAGTAAAACAAAAATAGAGGTAAAAAGGCTCAAACAGATAACTGGAGAATAGAAGTTTATTTTGATCTGATATCTACCGTTAATAATCCCGTTTTAAAGAGTTAAAGGTGAAAATACTCACGAAAAAGGTAAGGCAAGTTTGTTACACGTGTGTGAGTTAAATTGGTTGACCATGATAGTAAGTAATATTTCGTGACTCAGAGGTCAAAGTTGAAGAAAAACAGGGCAATCTATTTGATAAATTATGATTTAACCTACTTTATTTTAAATTTGTAAGTAAGATCAGAGCCTATTACTATGACCATTTCCCATAGAATAATTTGTTTCAAGGAGGTCGAACTTAGTTTCGAATAAAGCAAAATGAAAAAACACCGATTTTACTTAGCTATCTTATTGATAACGGTTCTCCTGGCTCTGCCAAGGCTGGGTAAAACTCAGGAATTGTTAACCATTGAAGAGCTTCTTCGAGAACAGACATTTACCAATTACGATGATGCATTTGTTAATCCATGGAATGTCTATATTCTGGATATGGCAGAATCTGACCTGAGTTTTTTAAGTGATCGGATTTCAAAGCTTGTAAACCTGCAGATTCTGGTTCTAGCAGATAATCCTAAGCTTGATTATACAGTAGCCTTTACTGACAAGTACTTTGGAGCCCTTCCGCTTCTACAGATCATCGATTTACAGGATAATTACTTAAGAATTCTGCCTGACGGGCTTACAACCCTGAGAAATGTTAAAAACCTATATTTAGGCTCAAATCAACTCTCTACACTTCCAAATGAGATAGCCAATTTTCATTCACTTGAAGTATTGTCGTTACATCATAACCGCCTAAAAACACTGCCAGACACCCTATATACATTGAGTAATTTAAAAGAGCTTGATCTATCCTATAATCCGACACTCCCAATTAATCAGGTTCTTCCAATGTTTTCCATTTTGCCAAACTTTCAGGTAATCTATTTAGCGGGATGTAATCTTAAAACGGTGCCGGCCACTCTGCTTGATTGTCATAGATTGACTTACATTAACCTTTCAGATAATCCACTTAGCACTATACCGGACCAGATTTTCATGCTCAGTGAACTAACTGAATTGACTTTAACAAAGAATAAGATTAAGAGCCTTCCCTCAGAGATACAAACGGCATCAAAGCTTCAGGTTCTGGTAGTAAGTCAGAATGAGCTGACGGAGGTACCTTCAGCTATAAATACCCTTCCTTCATTAATCTATTTAGATCTTTCCAAGAACAAACTAAAAAGGTTACCGGAAGATTTTTTTAACTCAAAAACGTTGAAAGAGGTTAACCTGCTTGGCAATGAAATCAATGTCATTCCATCAAGTATAGGCGATGCGACCGAGCTGGAGGTTTTAAATCTGGAGTTTAATAAGTTGCGGGATATCCCGCTAGAGATAGCGCGGTTAACGCAGTTGAGAGAGCTTCGACTGACGGGCAATAATCTCTCCAAGGAGGTGAAGAGCAATCTAAAACAGTGGCTTCCCGAGACAAAGATTGTATATTAGTTCAATGACTAGTAAAATACATCTCTGAAATTCGTAATTTCGCACTTCTGTTTCAAAGAAATACACGATATGTACCGTACAAATACTTGCGGTGAGCTTACGATAGCTAATGTAGGTTCACGGGTTCGGCTTAGTGGCTGGGTTCAGCGTTCCAGAGATCTTGGTGGAATGACCTTTATAGATCTGAGGGATAGATATGGGATTACCCAACTGGTTTTCAATATGGATTCGAGGGCAGATTTGTGCCAACAGGCTCGTAAACTCGGTAGAGAATGGGTCATATCTATATGGGGGATCGTTGCTGAAAGAAGCAGCAAGAATGCCAAGCTTTCAACCGGAGATATCGAGATTATTGTTGATGAGCTTGAAGTTCTTAATAGCTCAAAAGTACCTCCTTTCACTATTGAAGATCAATCTGATGGAGGTGATGAGCTACGCATGAAATACCGTTATCTTGACTTAAGGAGGAACCCTCTTCGTCAGGCAATGGAGTTACGTCACCGGATGGCTATTCTTACACGTAACTACCTTAATGATCAAAAGTTTATGGAGATTGAGACTCCATATCTGATTAAATCAACGCCCGAAGGCGCACGTGACTTTGTGGTTCCTTCAAGAATGAATGCTAACCAATTTTATGCACTGCCGCAAAGTCCTCAAACCTTCAAGCAACTTCTGATGGTTGCCGGTTACGACCGCTACTTCCAGATTGTACGTTGCTTCAGAGATGAAGACCTCCGCGCCGACCGTCAGCCAGAATTCACACAGATTGACTGCGAGATGGCTTTTGTTGAGCAAGAAGATATTCTCAACACCTTTGAAGGGCTATCAAGACATCTTTTCAGAGAGGTTAAAGGCTTTGATCCCGGAGAATTTCCAAGGATGACATTTGCCACAGCAATGGAGAAATATGGATCAGACAAGCCCGATATCCGATTCGGTATGGAGATTGTCAATCTCAACCAACTGGTAAAGACAGGTGCATTTAAAGTTTTCGATGAGGCAGAACTTGTTGGTGGTATCAATGCCACAGGATGTGGAAACTATACAAGAAAAGAGCTTGATACGCTTACTGACTGGGTTAAACGACCTCAGATCGGTGCCACTGGACTGGTTTATATTAAGATCAATGCAGATGGAACATGTAAGTCGTCAGTTGATAAATTCTATTCACCGGAAGAATTAAAAGCCATAGCTAATCTGTTTAATGCTCAACCTGATGACCTGATATTGATTCTCGCAGGAAAAGAGAGCAGAACAAGAAAGGCTTTAGGAGAGTTAAGACTTGAAATGGGTTCACGACTGGGTTATAGAAATCCAGAGGTATTCGCACCGCTTTGGGTAGTTGACTTCCCACTCCTTGAATGGGATGAAGAGACTCAGAGATTCTATGCCATGCACCATCCATTCACAGCACCAAAGCCTGAGGACATTGAATTAATGTCGACTGATCCGGGTGCTGTTAGAGCCAATGCTTACGATATGGTTATTAATGGAGTAGAAGTTGGAGGTGGTTCTATTCGTATCTTCAACAAAGATCTTCAGAATAAGGCACTCAAACTTCTTGGATTTAGTGAAGAAGAGGCGCAAAATCAGTTTGGCTTCTTAATGAATGCCTTTGAGTTCGGAGCACCTCCTCACGGTGGTATTGCTTATGGTTTTGACAGACTCTGTGCTCTTTTCGGCGGGCAGGACTCAATTCGTGATTTCATTGCCTTCCCGAAAAACAATGCAGGAAGAGACATGATGATTGATTCTCCAAGTGCAATCAAGCAAGAACAGTTAGAAGAGTTGTATTTATCATTGGTTAAGCCTGAACAGAAATAGTCGTAATGAGTTGTATTTTGCAAATTGCGTCTATCTTTGCATAAACAGAAATGAACAATTTAAGTACAAATATCAGATTTTGGTGGTGGCACCTTCATTTACCTGACAGGGTGAAATGATCGTGTATGCACTTCAATCTACAGAAAGGCCGCAGGATTTTCCCCTGTGGCCTTTTTTTTATTCAATAAACTCAATTATGACAAATTATTTCACGCCTCCCTGTATCCCGGTAGCAGGAACACAAATAGGTAAACCGGGAAGACGATGGTGTTGCATTGTGCCTTACAACAAACATTCACTATTCAATATCATAAATCGACTTTTAAACAGTATAAAAAATGGAAAACTCATATCCTATCTCAAATACAATTGCAACAAACGGTTATTATGGATCATTTGGGGGACGCTTTGTTCCGGATGTTCTAAACTCCAAACTTGATGAGCTAAACGAGGAATTCCATAAAGCTATTAAATCTGAAAGCTTTCAATCGGAACTCGATTATCACTTGAGGACCTTTGTGGGGCGCCCCTCACCTCTCTATTATGCAGAAAATCTATCAAAGATTGCCGGGAAAGAGATCTTTTTAAAAAGAGAGGATCTGAATCATACCGGAGCTCATAAGATTAATAATGCATTAGGGCAGGTATTGCTTGCTAGGTCTCTTGGATATAAAGAGTTGGTAGCTGAAACCGGGGCAGGGCAACATGGGGTTGCAACGGCGACAGTTGCGGCAAAGTTTGGAATGAAGTGCACTATCTTTATGGGTGAAGAGGACATCAAGCGCCAGAGACCCAATGTTGAAAGGATGAAGCTTCTGGGGGCTGAGGTAAGATCAACCAGTCGCGGTGAAGCGACACTCAGCGATGCTGTAGACGCAGCCCTTGAGTTTTATATCAATAACCCACAGTGCTTTTATCTATTAGGATCGCAAGTAGGTCCCGACCCATATCCTTCAATTGTTGGATATTTTCAGGAGGTCATTGGAAGGGAGGCTAAGAAACAGATATTAGAAATAAAAGGGAAACTACCAGACTCTGTCTATGCTGCGGTAGGAGGAGGCTCTAATGCCATTGGAATATTTAGTGCATTCCTGCAAGAACATGAAGTGGCTCTGTACGGAGCAGAAGGGGGAGGGAAGAGTGATAAGCCGCATGAAACAGCAGCCACTCTGTCATTAGGCAAGCCAACCGTTTTTCAGGGAACCTACTCCTTTTGTCTGACAGATGATAACGGAAACCCTATCTCAGCATGGTCAGCGGCTGCTGGTCTCGATTACCCGGGAATTAGTCCACAACATGCCCATCTAAAAGAGATTAATAGAGTTACTTATTGCCCTGTGTATGATGCTGAGGCGTATGAGGCATTTATAATCTTATCAAGAAGAGAGGGGATAATACCGGCACTTGAGTCGGCTCATGCAATAGCACTGGCTCTTAAATTACAGCCGGAAGATGAGAAACTCGTAATAGTAAATTTATCCGGAAGAGGGGATAAAGATCTCTTTAATATTGCGACTAAAAAGGATGACTAAGAATTAAAGCATAGATTTATAGGAGCATGAAAAAGGCCGGTACTGAGAAATTCAGATACCGGCCTTTAACGTAAAACAATATTTTAATGAGAAGAGCTTCTTGCAGGAACTGCTAAGAAATAGAGACTAATAGTTACGAGAAGGAACTGAATTGGAAGTTTAGAAAACCCTTTCTGGGTTGCCAAGACATCGATAGTAATATATAATGAACCAACAAAAACCAGAAAGAATCCAAGGACATAGAACCTTCTTCTCTTCAACGCGATAATAACAATTGACAGAGACACAAAGACCAGAGCAATTAAAACCTGAATAAATCCATTCCAGAAGGGTAATTCAAATCCAGGTTCATACCCAAATTGGAATGCGTGCATTGCAAGGTATCCAATAACACCAATTTTCATTAGCGGATTAACCCAGGCAAGGGTTTGCTCTTTAGTCTGCATAGCGGTTAAATTAATTAGTAACTCCTGAATCCTATGATATGTCTTGCCTCAGAGACAGTTTTGATTGCGCTTTCACGGGCTTTCTCTGCACCCTGTCTCATCACTTTACGAAGATAGTCATTATCATTTTCAAGAGCCTCGATACGCTCACGTAAAGGAGCGACGAAGCGATCCATATCAACGGCTAATTGTTTTTTAAGATCTCCATATCTGATTTTGCAGCCATTATATTGTTCATCGAAGAAGGTGTACGTTTCCGGATCGGAAACAACCTGCATAAGAGTAAATAGATTCTGAATAGCGTCAGGTTTCTCTTGATTTTCTACAGTGGGGCCACTATCTGTAACCGCCTTCATCATCTTCTTTCTAATAGATTCAGTTGAGTCACTGAGGAAAATGGCATTTCCTTCACCTTCACTTTTGCCCATTTTACCTGAGCCGTCTAAACCAGGAATTTTCACCAATTGACTTCCAAAATTATAGGCTAGGGGTTCAGGAAAAAACTCAACGTTATACATGCGATTGAAGCGGTTGGCAAATGTGCGGGTCATCTCCAGATGTTGCTCTTGATCTTTGCCGACGGGTACCTTCAATGCCTTATGTAAAAGGATATCAGCCGCCATTAGAGTCGGATAGGTTAAGAGCCCTGCATTAATATTATCAGGTTGTTTTCTGGCTTTTTCTTTAAAAGAGGAGACTCTTTGCAGCTCACCCATATAGGCATTCATATTGAGTAGGAGATACAATTCTGTGACTTCAGGGACATCACTTTGGATGTAGAGAGTACAGACCTCCGGGTCAAGACCAGCTGCGAGGTAGTTTATAAGAACCCTCTTCACGTTACCCTGCAAATCGCCGGGTGTGGGGTGAGTTGTCAGGGAGTGATAGTCAGCGATGAAAAAATAGCAATTGCTTTCATGCTGCATTTTAACGAAATTCTTTACTGCACCGAAGTAGTTTCCTAGATGCAGTTCTCCGGTTGGTCGGATGCCACTTACTACTGTTTCCATTATGCTAAATTACTAAAATTGATACGAAATTGTAAGAGCGTCATTCTATATTTGATAAGAGTGCTAATTCCAGATACGCAAAGTGAGGCTAGATCAGATCACCCACGAGGGTAAAATGGAGAATCTTCTATTTATTGGTAAATAACGACCCTATAATAAAAGCGGATAGTAGATACAAAAGTCAAGCTTCAGAGACCAATAAGAACAAAAGAGGGCATCCAATTGGATACCCTCTAAAGTCTAGTAGATTTCTTTCAACGAACAAGCTGCTTCAAAGCCTGATCTCGTCATCTTTTGAATTAAAGAAGTGGTATTCGAGTAGATGGAATTCATAGTTTTCACGAATTGTAATCCATTTACGATACTTAAAGAACCACTTCATTTGTGTTGACATCCAACCTTTACGTAAATAGGCAAAGAGATATGGATGAACAACTAAAGAGAATTTCTCTTCATTTTGCTCCTGAATGAGATATCTAACATTATTTTCTATCTCTTCAGTGAGCATAACACTTGGTCTGATCTCACCGGTACCTTCGCACATTGGGCATTTCTCAACCACTTGGACATTGGTTTCCGGTCTGACACGTTGGCGAGTTATTTGAACTAAACCGAATTTACTGGGAGGAAGGATTGTATGTTTAGCATTATCGTGACTCATTTGCTCCTTAAGATGCTCATATAACTTCCGACGATGTGCGGGTTGAGTCATATCAATAAAGTCAATAACGATAATACCTCCCATATCCCTAAGTCTTAACTGCCTTGCTATTTCGCTAGCGGCTTCAAGATTAACTTCCAGGGCATTGGTCTCTTGGTCATTTTCTTTTTTTACACGATGACCACTGTTGACATCAATTACATGCAGTGCTTCAGTATGTTCAATAACGAGGTAAACTCCACTTTTGATTGTAACAACTCGTCCGAAAGAATTTCTAATTTGACGGTCAATTCCAAACTGTTCAAAAATGGGTGTTTTAAGTTTATGTAACTTAACGATACCGCTCTTTTCAGGAGCAATAGTATTGATATAGTTACGGATTTCCTCGTACATCTCCTGGTCATTGACATGAATGTTGTTGAATGACTCATTTAGGAGATCACGAAGAATAGCAGAAGTACGATCTAATTCGCTGCAGATCTTTTGTGGAGCATTAGCTTGAGGCAATGCTTTTGCCAGTGAGTCCCACTTTGCAACTAAACTTCTAAGATCAGCATCCAGCTCTGCTACTAATTTCCCTTCGGCAACCGTACGGATGATAATTCCAAAATTCTTAGGACGAATACTTGTTATTAGTCTCTTTAGTCTGTTACGTTCTTCAGGGTCTTTAATTTTCTGAGAGACACTGATACGTTGGGAAAACGGGACTAGAACGAGGTATCTACCTGCGAAGGAAATCTCGCTGGTTACTCTGGGGCCTTTTGTACTTATCGGTTCTTTGGCGATCTGTACGAGGACAGATTGGCCGGTGGTAAGAACTTGTGATATTTTACCTGCTTTATCAATATCAGGTTCGAGTTCAAAACCGGAAAGAGAGGCTAAGTCTCCTTTTCCGGATACTACTGCTTTTGTGAACTTGATCAGGGAGTTAATTTGGGGGCCTAGGTCGAGGTAGTGTAAGAAGGAGTCTTTTTCATAGCCAACGTTGACAAACGCTGCATTTAAACCAGTCATCACTTTCTTTACCTTACCGAGGTAGATGTCCCCTACTGCGAAACTGTTGTTCGTTTTTTCTTTATGAAGCTCTACTAGATTTTTCTCCTCGAGAAGTGCTATTTCAACTTCCCCGGATTTTGAATCAATGATTAGATCCCTGTTCACATTGCTTAGGTTTATGTAGTTATTATCTTTTTCTGGCAACAGAACGATACCTAAGCCGCATTTCTAAGAAGCGAATGCTGCCGGACAAATAAAATTATAATACAATGCCCCGGAGGGCATTGTATTATAATCATTCCGTTCGGAAACAGGCCCTTAGGGCTTATTTCTTTTTGTGTCTGTTCTTGCGCAAACGTTTTTTACGTTTGTGGGTTGCCATTTTGTGTCTTTTTCTTTTCTTTCCGCTCGGCATGACTTAAATTTTTAAAACGTTCGATTAATACTATTTTACCTGATCTTTAACTTCGGTTACGAAGGTTTTTGCAGGTTTAAAGGCAGGAATGTTGTGCGCCGGAATGATTAAGGTAGTGTTCTTCGAAATGTTACGGCCAGTCTTTTCTGCCCTTTGCTTGATAACGAAGCTACCAAATCCACGTAAGTACACGTTCTCACCATTAGTAAGTGACCCCTTTATGGTTTCCATAAAGGCTTCAACAATGTGCTGTACAGCAATCTTTTCAATGTTTGTCTTGTTAGCGATCTCAGCTACGATTTCTGCCTTGGTCATGGTATATTTCCTTTTTAAAGGTTTGAGTTTAAATTCAAAACAGGGCTGCAAAGATAAGAATTTTTCATTTCATGATACTTTTTGACTATTTTTTTTTGTTTCTAACCCTCTCTATATAAATTTGTTTATACACTTATGAAGCAAATTGACCCCCTCATTCTTTGGTACACCCGCAATCAAAGAAACCTTCCCTGGCGCGAAAACAGGGATCCATACAGAGTCTGGCTCTCCGAAATTATCCTTCAACAAACCAGAGTTGATCAAGGAATTCCCTACTTTTATAAACTTCTTAGCCACTACCCTCATGTACAGTCTTTGGCTAATTCTACTGAGGACGAACTCCTGACTCTCTGGTCTGGTTTAGGCTATTACTCCCGAGCTCTTAACCTCCTTAAAACAGCAAGAATAATCTCAAATGACTTTAATGGAGTCTTTCCTGCCTCTTACTCCATTCTTCTCTCCTTACCCGGAATTGGCCCCTATACAGCCGCTGCGATAGCTTCTATTGCCTTCGATCTTCCGCAGCCTGCTATCGACGGAAATGCTATTAGAGTATATTCCCGCTGGAATGCAATCGAAGGGATACCCAATACTCAGAACTTTAAAACCAGTATCTTAAATTTCGCCTCTCAATTCTTTAACACCTTTAGCCCCGGGACAATTAATCAAGCTATTATGGAGCTTGGCGCTACTATTTGCACCCCCATCAGTCCTAATTGCTCTACCTGTCCATTAAACCAACAATGCACAGCATTCCAAACTGGCTCAACTGCACTCTTTCCTCAAAAAGCCAAAAAAACGAAACAGAAGAGTAGAACTCTTAATTATTTGATCCTATTCAACGTGGATTACACTTCGGTAGCACTGGTTAAAAGAGACCACTCTGATATTTGGAAAGGACTACTTGAACCTATTCCTATTCCCGAGTCTCAGTTAAAATTATTCAATCTTTCAGAAGAACCGCAAACACAATACTTAAAAGTTGATAATAAAGATACTCAACCATTATACCTCACTACTATTACACACATCCTTTCACATCAGAGAATAACCGCAAACTTCTTTATTACCAGTGAATCTCCGTCTTATATCTCTTCTCACCCAATTACTTTCTATTCTCTAGAACAAATTGACAAACTTCCTCTGCCCGCTCTTTTTGTCAAACTCTTTAATAACCTCCCTAAACACCAATACTTCTCTGGATAAATCACTTCTATACTTTGTATGAGCTGATTTATAATCTCTAATGATTCTCGACCAGTAGACAGAGCAAAAACTAAGATACCAACTCGTACGACTCTATTTCCTGACTTCGACACTTTTATTGAGCCTGTTTTGTATCAAGCTGATGTCTGGCATCTGGCATTTAGCATCTGGTATCTGGCATCTGGCC
>JAJTBW010000315.1 GCA_021286705.1 Sphingobacteriia bacterium | reverse complement strand
AAATGTATGTGTCACCAAACTCTTTACCAAAAGAAACCGGAGGGAAAATCTATGGCTACTAAATACTTTTCTCAGCTTTCATTAGCTGACCACTTTCAGGAATGCAGGAATTTCTTTGAATCTGATACGCCTACATTCTTTGCTCTATTGAAAGAGCACATTAATTTATCTGATTTCATTCCTAATAGCTTTTATTCTGCATTCTATAAGTCTCTGGGCCGTAACCGGGATTATCCTTTGCATGGATTTTTAACTGCCCTTATCTTACAGAAGATTTTTTCAATTCCAACCGATTCTTTACTGATTATTTTGCTTCATCTTTCCAAAGAACTTCGTGAGTTTTGCGGTTTTTCCAAAGTCCCTGATGCCACTAAATTCACCCGCTTCAAACAGGATTTTCTTCCTTATCTTGAACAAATGTTTCATTCATTAGTTGATTATACTGATCCCATTTGTATGGCTATTGATGTAACTCTTGCTTCTACAATTACTTTTGATACCACCGGCATTGAGCTCTATGTCAAGGAAAATAATCCCAAGACACTTAACTCTTTAATTAAAAGATTAAAAACATACTACAAGGACAAGCCTGAAGTTGACCCTCATAAAATGGCTTATGGTCTCATGCCTTCTCAGGCAGAGTCCTCTTCCTATGCAAAGCAATTGTATATAAACGGTCACTTCTGTTATGCCGACAAGCTCGCTATTATTACAAATGGCTTGGGCATCATCCGCCATATTGCATTTACGGATGACGATGAATTCAAAAGCAAGCACCCGGACCTGGAAGTAGAAAAGAAAACTGATTCCCCGGATCAAGATAAATCTATTGGTGATTCTTCTGCTCTCATTCCTGTGTTGGAGGACTTTTTCTTAGCTCATCCCACCTTTCACCCCCATACTTTTCTGGGGGATTCCGCTTTTGATTCAATTGAAATCTATAGTGCATTAAAAGATAGTTTTCATTTCTCCAAAGCTCTAATCCCCTATAATCCCAGGAATGAAAATACTTTGATTCCTGTAGGCTATAACGAATACGGGTATCCAACTTGCCCAAACAATCCGGCACTCCCTATGAAGTATCAGGGAATTTGCCGCGAAAGAGGACGTGCAGACCGCTATAAGTGGGGCTGCCCTGAAATGAGTTACAAAAAAGGTCAGTGGGTTTGCAACTGTAAGGAACCTTGCAGTACCGCTGTTAAGGGCCGAACTACCTACACCTATGAAAACATGGATTTCCGCAGGTTTCCCGGCATCCAGCGTGACTCTGAAGAATGGACTGCAACATACAAAGTCAGAGTGGTCGTCGAAAAAGGAATTAATCACTTAAAAACCAACATGTGCGTTGCCGGAAGAAAAAGCCGCAATCACCTTACAACAAAAGCAGATGTTTACATCGCCGGAATAGCAAGTCAATTCACAGTTATCCTCGCATCAAGGCTTAATTATCCACAGTATATACGAAGCCTCAAACCACTGATTGCATAAAAGCTATTAAAATTTCAAAGAACCGCTTTGGCTTATTAAAGTTAGCCAAAAAATCAAATTTTACTCTTAAACTTGTTAATAATCAGGCACTTAACGAAAATTTTATCCACATTTTTTTATTTATTCATTTCGCAATTGCCTATTATTATTATTGCTCCGCCCTTGTTGCAAAAAGATATTCGTCGATACAATGGATGACTCTGTCACGGAGCAGGCACTCAGGGTCATTTTTCAATTCACCGTTCCTTATCTTGTTATACTGAACCGGCATAAACTCACTGATCAGTGTCAAAGGAACCGTAACAGA
>JAJTBW010000133.1 GCA_021286705.1 Sphingobacteriia bacterium | reverse complement strand
AACTTTGAGTCACTTACCTCGTCAAATAAGAACCCATTGCATAATCTGGGATAAATGGTCTTCATCAGATATTTTTAAGAAATAGTAAAGGAATCAATGATGTATCATACTATAAGTCATAGCTATTTAATATATTTTATGTATTTTTGTACAACATCAGTAAATTGTAGAAACAAAACATAATGAGTAGTTTAGATTCTAATTATTTATTTTCTGCTAAAGGACAAATGTATGGCTATCTATATCAGATAGACAGAGCGTTATTGTGGCTTAGCAGATGCCCTGATGGTTCTATTGTTTCAATCGAAACAGACGATGATGTAGTTGTTAGGCTCGTAAACGGAGACAGTATAGAAACAATATATGAGCAAGATAAGGCCAGCGTAAAGAAGAGATACCCCTTTACCAATACCAATGTCAATCTTTGGAAGACATTGTCAAACTGGCTTACTCTAATAGAAACCCAACAGATAAACATTGAAAACTCCAGGTTTCTACTCGCTACAAATATTCCCAATAAATCAAGTTGCATAGTTAAGACTATTTCAACTTATAATGTGGATGAAGCCACTTATGAGAAAGCATATTGCGATCTATTGGAGATTGCCAATAATACAAAAAGTACTTCATTGAAGCCTTACGCAGAAAAACTTATCCAATCGGATAAGTCCGTTGTAATGTCTCTTTTACGAAGAATTGAGTTATGCGAATGTCCTAATAACTACGACAGGAAGATATTTTTAGAACAGATAATCCAGGGGTTACATTTGAATGACGAAGAAACTCCACGCTATGAGATTTTGACCCAGTTATATGGTTGGGTCATCAATACTTGCATGGAACTATGGTTAAGTGGAGGAAATGCCTGCTTTAACCCTAAAACCCTTTGGAGCAAAAGAGATTTTTTGATACGGCAATTCGCCCAAAAACCATTCATAGAAAAGGCAGCTAATCTAATTCCTATATCACAAATAGACCAAGATAATGAGAAGGGTAGCCTGTTCGTAAAACAGTTAGATTTGATTTTAGCGCAGGACGATGAGAAATTAAAAGCCATACAAGACTTTCTGCGAGCCAAACGAGAAAAGCATAATTACGCCCTCAATGCCAATCTAACAAAACTGCATTTGGATGAATATGAAGACGGTTTGAAAGAAAATTGGTGGCAAAACTACTCAAAACACAGAAGATTAAATAAAGGGGAACCGGCAGATATCGGTTACGCAATTTATTCTGAAACAATTCAGCACAAAGGTAGGCTTGCAGGAATAGAACCGACTTACTTTTATTTAAGTAATGGAACTTACCATGAATTGGCAAACAAACGTTTTATAGGTTGGCATCCTAATTGGGAAGACTTAACGAAGTAGAATATGAAACAAAATATCGAAATAAATGAGTTTGTAATATTGCAGAATCCCGTTATCGGTAGTCATATTCTACACGAATTTTCTAAGCGATATTATTCGGAGAAAAAGGAAGGAATCAAGTTGCCATTTCTTTTTATCGTACTACCCATAGTGTTTTCAAAAGAATATTCCAATGATATTTCAATAAAGAACTTCAAAATCGGAAGCATGTTGAAATCATTGAATAATGAAAATTTATATTGGGACACAATACAACAGAGGATGTCTGATTTTTCCGACATTACTTTCCAGTCAATAAATATTGCTTTTGCAGCATCGCTTTTATTTTACGATAACCAGAATGCTCGTATTGTTCCCAATAACTCGAAGTCTTTTAAACCGACAGATAAACGGGATTACGACAAAATGATAAAAACAGCACATCGGTTAGGTTATTGGTTTGGGTTGCTTAGAGACGAAGAAATTTACTCATATCTAAACATATCTTTTTAATATGGACTTCAAAATCAGCAAGATTATATTATGGCCTAAAAATACAAAAATGGCAATACGGGTAATCCCGTTTAAAGAGGATTTCGTAAATGTCATTTCGGGCGATAATGCGAAAGGAAAATCTGCAATAATATCAATCATTGATTATTGTTTAGCAAGTAGTAAATGTAGTATTCCTATCGGGTTGATTCGAAATCTTACCCGTTGGTTTGGTATTATTGTTTCATACGGGGAAGAAGAAATACTTTTGGCGCGGGAAGAACCAGGCATCGAAGTTGTATCGAATAACATGTATATTCAACGTGGGAAAAAGATTGCGATTCCAGAGCAAATAGAAGAAGAAAATGCCAATTACAGAGATATAATAAATGAACTCAATAAACTGGCTCAATTAGCCAGATTTGATTTAGGAGATAAAGGTGTTTCACAACCTGCCAGCATTAGAGATTTAATTTCACTAAATTTTCAACCTCAGCATTTAGTCGCTAATCCGTATGCTCTTTTTTATAAGGCGGACACATATCAAAACAGAGAAAAGTTAATCACTATCGTTCCTTACATAATAGGAATTTTAGATGATAAGTTGCTTGGGCTTAAAGAGGAATTAAAGGATTTAAAGAGCAGAGAGAAAGCATTAGGCAGGGAGTTAGAACAAAGAAAAGACATCGCCAATAATTGGTTAAGTGAAGTCAAAAGCTATTATGCTATTGCGTTTGAATTTGGGTTAATTGATGGGGACTTAAACGATAACAATAATTGGTCTCCAAAAGATTATATTACTCGTCTTAGATAAGCCTTATCGCGAATAGATAAGAATGTTATCCCTTTGATTAAAGTGGGAGCATCTACCAAAATAAGCCAGAGGCTTGCCGAGTTGGATGAAAAAGAATTTCAGATAGCTGCTCAAATACAAGAAAAGAAGGAGAAATTGTATCTTATTCAAAGTGTAAAAACAAGTAATAAGGATTACGGGAATGATATTTTAGTGCAAAACAGTCGGCTGGAAGCAGTAAGTTGGCTAAAATCAAATATTAATAATACGCATCATTGCCCTTTCTGTGGAAGTGAAAGCACTTCGGCAAAGGAATATGTCGATAGTTACTATATCCTTAGTAATGAATTAAGCAATTTATCCAGAAAAGTAGCTGATAGTCACAGAATATTCAACAAGGAAATAACTACCATAAATTCCGACTTGAATAAACTGGAAAGGCAGATTAATGAAATTAGGACAGAGAAACAAATTCTATCGCAAGAGAATGAGGAATATCAGAAACAGCATCAGGTATTAAATTCAATATTCAGGTTCGGTGGAAAACTTGGAGAATCGCTAAAGAATTATGATAAGATTTCTGAAAGTGGCGATTTGGAGAAGGAGTTGGAGAAAATAAAGAAAAGGATTTCTGAAATTAACAAGCTATTAAATCAAGATGTTTTAGACAGAAAGCAAAAAGGCATCTTAAATCAAATTAGCACAAGCATTAAACATTACGCCAAAATATTTGAGGCAGAGTATTGCGATGATGATATTCAGCTAAACATAGAAAATTTGACATTGAAATTTGTATCAGGGAACCGTGAAGATTTCTTGTGGGAAATTGGAAGTGGTCACAATTTCATGTCCTATCATATTTCGACAATATTGGCTATCCATGAATATTTGCTGACATTAGCAGACAAAAACAAAGTGCCTACATTTATCATTTTCGACCAACCTTCACAGGTGTATTTCCCTGAATTGAAAAAGGAAGAATTAGCAGAGGACCTAGCTGTTCTCAAAGTAAAACGCATATTCAAAGTTCTGTCTGAATTTAAAAATCGCACAAATTCTAAAGTTCAAACCATTATTATAGAACATGCCGGAGAAAACTCTTGGAATGAATATTCCAAAGACGTTAAGTTGATAAGAAATTGGCATGGAGATTCGAATGATAACGCTTTAATTCCGAAACAATGGATTGACGCAGGGATATAAACATTTTAATTACATGAATGATAAATTTCAATATAGATTATCAATAAATCAGAAAGATGAAATAGCCCAAAATCTAATTGACATTTTGCAGAAAGGCACGGAGATAACTAAACAGACAAGAGAGTTTATTATAAACTGGTGTCGCACCGATGCTTCTGAAAAAAGAAAAGCCTTTTACGATGTGTGGGATATTGTCTTAAAGAGCTATCTGCCTTCAAAAAGACCGGTTTTATTCCGTGCATGTGATAGGATTGGCAAAAATGGTAAAATAGCAAGTTTCACCGGGCGATTGGAATGTGCAAGAAGAATCAGTAAAGGCAAGGGGTCTTTAATCGTGTGCGATACAAACGAACTTCTTAAATATGAAAAACAATTCTATAAAAAGGGTGAATATAAGCACACTTTTTACCCCCTTATCAGCGTTTTGGAAATAGCAAAAGCAAAAGGGGGTTGTGGATTTACCGAACGATTTTTGAGCGAATTTATTGGTGAAGATGAGTACATAATGAGAGTGGATTTAGGAAATATGTACAGTTTCAGATGGAGAAAAAATGATTTATGAAACTCAGATATTAATATCTTACAAAGAAAATAGCCGCTGATTAGCGGCTATTTCTCTTATTTATTCCTCCTTTGGTAGCAAATGACAAAGGTCAGGATCATCCTTAATCCGTTGCAATTCATCAGCAACAATCTGTTTCGCTTCGGCTTTGATGCGGTCGTAGTTCTCCTTAATCATCTCCTTCATGCGATCAACACCGTTCTCATCTACAAAGTTGGTGATAACGGGAATTTTCTTGTAAGCCTTCGTTTCGGCGGAAACTCGCTCGTTATCGACCACTATTTCACAATGGAAAATCTTTTGCTCTATCCGTTCATCGAAATTATCCGCCACAGCACCCACAAACATACCCTGTGTTAGATTGGAGATTTTGGACGGTAGTATGCATAATTCAGAGCATTCCCACCCACTATCTCAACCAAATGAATTCGCTTTCAAATTGTAATTTATTATTCTTTGAAAGGCTTTTTTAACCTTATCCACCCAGTTTAAGAGAAAACCGGGATAAAATGGTCAAAAATTGCATTAAAAAGACTCTGTCATGGAACAGATTTAGCCATTCAAGTGATTTGGCAAGCTTTCTTTCGGAGCATTGCCACCCAGTTAAACTAGTTTTGATTTAATAATTGTTAAGAATTGTTCGCAATCAAGCTCAAACTCAAGTTTCTCTCTTTCTTTCAATCCTTAGCTTTTTCCATTAGAAGTCATAAGCTACTGAGATTAGTTCAAGTTGCCAACAATATCAATAGTGAAGGGCGACTTCCTCAGGTAATAGATAGAAGTTGTTAGCGTAGTATGTAAATGTTCTACCATGAGTGGAATTACTCTTCTAATTTGCTGAATATCTATGCTGTCTCCAAATCATTCTTACTTTAATTACTGATTTTCATTAGATTAATTTTTCGTAATGTACTAAATCTGAGTTTATTTAGCCTCAAAAGGTTGTCAAAAGAAATAGATGATGGCAGTCTCAGGAACAAAACGTGATTATATAGAAGTTCTCCTCGGAAAATCAAAAAACATAAACCTCAGCTAGAACAATCCACTGTATAATCTGGGTTTATGGGTTCACTTTTATGGTTTTAATTTTTTCAGTTTATTAATATCCTCCTCAATCTCTTTCAAACTCGCTTCTTTGGAAAGTTTCTTCTGTTCTTCCTTGAATTTTTCATACTCTACGTCCGATTTGTTTAATGCCATTTCATGGCTTATTGTGCCAGCGTGTGCGAGTAGTTCCCTGCCATTTAATTGCAGAATAGAATCGAGGCGTTCAATCCAATCTTTCATGTACATTGGGGTTTGCTGTTGTGCCATGGTTTCGGCAAAAGCAAGGAATTGTTCTACCAAAAGCCCTAAAAGCTTTATTTCGTCTTCGTTCAGGTAATTTTTGGCTATGCTTACATCAGCTTTCTTGATGCTTACAGCACTTTTTTTGTCATACGATTGCATTCCAAGTAAAGGCAACGTTGCATCGACACGCCTATACACCAATTCGGCTGCTGTTTGCTGACTAATTGCCCAAAGCAGTTTGTTTTGAACTACTTTAAAGAATGTTATGGTTTTTTCATTGTTGGCATCGTAATCAATACTGGTTTTGTATATGTCTTTTATTTTTTGGTAGAAGAAACGTTCGGAAATTCGTATCTCCCTAATGCGTTCTTGCAGTTCAGAAAAATAGTTCATAGAATTGCCCGACTTGAAACGCTCATCGTTCAATGCAAAGCCTTTTACAATGTACTCTTTAAGCCTTTGGGTTGCCCAAATACGAAATTGTGTTCCCTGTTGCGACTTTACCCGGTAGCCAACCGAAATAATTACATCGAGGTTATAGTAATTGACCTCGTACGATTTGCCATCGGAAGCAGTTGTTCGGAAATTCCGAACAACTGAATTCTCGTTCAGTTCTCCTTCCTCAAAAACATTTTTAATGTGTTCACTTATAGTGGCTTTAGACTTTTGGAAAAGGTCGCAAAGTTGAGCTTGTGTAAGCCAAACGGTTTCTTCTTCGAGGCGAACATCTATTTTTATGCTGCCTTCTGAGTTTTGGTATATCAGTATTTCGCCGGTGTTCATGAATTAGAAATTAGAAAATTGCTAATTTATTTTACAATTCGCCATCTTAGTACATGACAAAAAATTAATCTAATGAAAATCAGTAAATTAAGATAAGAAAAATTTAAAAATAACGTTGATTTTCAGTAAATTAGAAGAATAATTCCACTCATTTTTCTAATGGAGAAAACCAACGTCACGAGTAAAATTACTGATTTGTTCCCAATATTAGACACTCATTTCAAAGGAAAAATCAATCGTTCTAGATTAAAGTTGATGTCTATGTTTGTAATTGCTCTCTGTAAGGTCCAAACGGTCGGCCTTGAGAAGCTTTCGAAGGCTTTCGATCTAAGTACATGACAAAAATTCAAAGATATTGATTCATGATAGATTCTTAGAGTTTAATAAAATGTTAGCCACATTGCCACCCGGTTAAACTAGTTTCGATTTAATAATTGTTTAAGAATTGTTCGCAATCAAGCTCAAACACGAGTAAGTCACTTACTTTCAATCCTTAGCTTTTTCCATTAGAAGTCATAAGCTACTGAAATTAGTTCAAGTTGCCAACAATATCAATAGTGAAGGGTGACTTCCTTAGGTAATAGATAGAAGTTGTTCGCATAGTATGTAAATGTTCTACCATGAGTGGAATTACTCTTCTAATTTGCTGAATATCTATGCTGTCTCCAAATTATCCTTACTTTAAGTACAGATTTTCATTAGATTAACTTTCTTTCAAGTACTAAGGTGTTTTTTTTCTTACAGCTTTCACTCATGGTAAAATCGTCAATACACTGACAATTTTAGCACAAAATTTGTCAACCTGGAAAACATTACTACTTTTGCAAGGAGAGTTTATATGTTAAATTATGGAACCTTTAAAACGATTATTGCAAGATAGGATTGCTGCCAGAATAGAGCCAAATAAAGCTGTTCTGATTTTTGGTGCGCGAAGGGTTGGGAAAACAGTATTGATGCGTCAGCTAATCAGTGACTTTGCTGGCAAAACAATGTTATTGAATGGAGAGGATTATGATACGTTGGCTCTTTTACAAGAACGTTCTATTGCAAACTATCGACATATATTAGAAGGTGTGGATTTGCTGGCAATAGATGAAGCACAAAATATACCTGATATTGGCTCTAAGTTAAAACTGATTGTTGATGAGATTGAAGGCATTTGCATAATCGCAAGTGGCTCATCTTCATTTGATCTCTTAAATAAAGCGGGAGAACCACTGGTGGGTCGAAGCACACAATTTCACTTAACGCCGTTCTCTCAAAAAGAAATTGCATCTACCGAAACGGCGTTGGAAACCAGACAGAATTTGGAATCACGCCTAATATATGGCTCTTATCCTGAAGTGGTAACAATGGACAGTTTTGAACGTAAGACTGATTATCTTAGGGATATAGTGGGAGCATATTTACTGAAAGATATTTTAGCTATTGACGGTTTGAAGAATTCGGGCAAGATGAAAGAGTTACTACGCCTGATTGCTTTTCAACTCGGCAATGAAGTATCATATGATGAACTAGGGAAACAGCTTGGCATGAGTAAAAATACGGTTGAAAAGTACCTCGATTTGCTTTCTAAAGTTTTCGTTGTTTATCGCCTTGGCGCTTATGCACGAAATTTACGTAAAGAAGTAACTAAAGCAGGCAAATGGTATTTTTATGACAATGGAATACGAAATGCAATCATTGGTAACTTCAATCCATTATCTATTCGACAAGATGTTGGTGCGTTATGGGAAAACTACTTGATAGGAGAACGAATTAAAGCCAATTACAATGATGGTTTAGGAAAGGAGTTTTATTTCTGGAGGACTTATGATCGTCAGGAGATAGACCTCATCGAAGAAAGTTCAGATTCTCTTAATGCGTTAGAGTTTAAGTGGGGAAACAAGAACCCGAATGTACCTGCAGTTTTTAAGGAAGCATATCCGAATTCAACATTTGATGTTATAAATCGGAATAATTACTTGAAATATATATAATATAGACAATAATAAAAATTTACCTTAGCTTTATGAATGCTGAATAATCCGATATAGGATGGAACGAATACTGAACTTCTTAGATAAAACAACAAATGGCAAATGTTCTAAACACATGACAAAAGTTCAAAGATATTGATACCTGATTGATTTTAAGAGTTTATTAGAATGCTAACAATGTAAGAAAGGCCACATTTGAATAAAGTGTTCTATTATTTCCACCCTTTCACAGGTGTTCGAATTACCTCGCTTATTCAACATCTTGAACAATAATGGGAAAGCAACACCTTGATAGGTTATGCCAAGCATTAAAATATTGATATCCGCTTATCCCAGCTTACAGTTAGCTCTATCAATGCACAGACTAAGATTTTCATTTTCTACCTTTTCGCTATCGAAAGCTATTGAAAGCTTCTCAAAGCCGTCTGTTTGGGCCTTACAGAGGGCATTTACAAACATAGACATCAACTTTAATCTAGAACGACTGATTTTTCGTTTGAAATGAGTGTCTAATATTGGTAACAAATCAGTAATTTTACTCATGACGCTGGTTTTCTTCATTAGAAAGAAGAGTATGATTACTCTTCTAATCTGCTGAATATCTATGCTGTCTCCAAATTATTCTTACTTTAATTACTGATTTTCATTAGATTAATTTTGTCATGTAATAAGCTATGAAATATGAAATTTAACGAGGATTCAAGAGTGAAAATACCGGCCATACTGCACCTATGCAGACTTGGTTACAAATATATTTCGCTGTATAATACGGTTTGGGATACAGAGACAAATATTTTCACGGAGATATTCAAAGAATCTATTTTAAAAATCAACCCTGACTTTGACCATGACCAAGCAGATCGATTATTAGTGAACATTTCTCTTTTACTGAGCAATGAAGATTTAGGCAAAGCCTATTTTGAGAAATTGACCAGTGAATCAGGTATAAAACTGATAGACTTTGAGAACTTTGAAAACAATACTTTTCATGTTGTAACGGAGTTGACTTACAAAAACGGAGACGAAGAATTCAGACCTGATATAATTCTTTTAATCAATGGAATGCCGTTGGCATTTATTGAAGTAAAGAAACCTAATAACCGAGACGGAATAATTGCAGAACGAGAACGAATAAACAAACGGTTTCAAAACAAAAAATTCAGAAAGTTTGTAAACATTACGCAATTAATGGTTTTCTCCAATAATATGGAGTATGACAACCAAGATATTGAACCCTTACAAGGTGCTTTTTATGCTTCGCCTTCATACACAAAACCGATATTCAACTATTTTCGAGAAGAAGAAAAATTGGATTTGGAAAAACTGTTGACTGTTGAAGATGATAGTTTAGAAAATTTCGTTTTAAGAGATAACAATTTGGCAGTTATCAAGAGTTCGCCTGAGTTCTTGACAAATAAAAAACCAAACACACCAACTAACAGAGTTCTAACATCACTGTTTTCAAAAGATCGGCTTGCATTTATTCTAAAATATGCCATTGCGTATGTGGACGAGAAAAAGGGAATTGAAAAACATGTAATGCGTTACCCTCAAATCTTTGCCACAAAAGCCATTGAAAACAAATTAGAAAGCGGAATAACAAAAGGAATTATCTGGCACACACAAGGAAGCGGAAAAACCGCTTTGGCATTCTACAATGTTCGCTACCTGACAGATTATTTCCAAAAGAAAAAAGTTATACCCAAATTCTATTTTATTGTTGACCGTATAGACCTACTTATTCAGGCAAAACGAGAATTTACGGCTCGTGGCTTGATTGTTCATGTTGTTGATTCAAAAGCGGATTTTGTAAAGTCAATTAAAACCACAACTGCTATTCACAACAATTCGGGCAGATCTGAAATTACAGTAGTGAACATTCAAAAATTCAGCGAGGAAGCCAATGTAACACAAAAACAAGATTATGACATCAGTATTCAGCGAGTTTACTTTTTAGACGAAGTACACCGCAGTTACAATCCGCAAGGTAGTTTTTTGGCAAACCTTACTCAATCCGATACCAACTCAATAAAAATCGGTTTAACAGGTACGCCACTCATTACAAAGGATTATTATTCGAAAGATTTATTTGGCAATTACATTCACAAATATTACTACAACGCTTCAATTGCCGATGGTTACACGCTTCGCCTAATCAGGGAAGAAATTGAAAGCGATTATAAAATTGTGCTGAAAGATGCCTTGGACAAAATCAAGATTTTAAAAGGCGATATTGAAAGGCAAAAAGTTTTTGCTCATACAAACTTTGTTGAGCCAATGCTCGATTATATAGTAAACGACTTTGAAAAAAGCCGTTTGACTTTTTCCGATAGTTCCATTGGCGGAATGGTGGTTTGCGACAGTTCCGACCAGGCAAAAGAAATGTTCCGAATCTTTAATGAAAAATATGCTTTAAAAATTGAACAAGAAGAAGAATTGATGCAAGCAGCAGAACCTAAAGCGAATTACAAAGCTAAACTGAAAGACAGCTATAAAGTAAAAACGGCAGCCTTAATTCTTCACGATATTGGCACAAAGGACGAACGAAAAGATGTTGTTGAAGATTTCAAAGAGGGAGAAATTGATTTTCTGTTTGTTTACAACATGCTTTTAACTGGCTTTGATGCTAAACGATTAAAGAAATTATACATCGGGCGAGTTATTAAAAGGCACAACCTTTTACAAACACTTACACGGGTTAACAGAACCTACAAAAATTTCAAATATGGCTATGTAGTTGATTTTGCCGACATACGAGCAGAATTTGATGCAACCAACAAAGCATATTTTGATGAATTGCAAGCCGAATTGGGGGATGAAATGGAGTTTTACTCCGACCTGTTTAAATCTAAAGAAGAGATTGAAAAGGAAATTGCTGAAATAAAAGACATTCTTTTTTATTTCGATACCACTAATGCTGAACTTTTTTCTCAACAAATTACCCAAATTCAAGACCGTGAAAAAGTATTGCTCATTAAAAAAGCTTTGGGCAATGCCAAGAGTTTATACAACCTAATCCGTTTATTCGGTCATTTTGATTTGCTCGAAAAAATAGATTTTAAAAAGTTGGCTCAGCTCTATCGCGAAACCGAAAATCATTTAGCCCTGCTCAATACGCAAGAAGCTTTAAAAAACAATATCGACAACACCAATTTACTGAATGTTGCTTTGGAAGATGTGTTGTTTCATTTCACAAAAATTTCGGAAGAAGAACTGATTTTAGCCGATGAACTGAAAGACACTTTGCGGCTCACCCGTGAAACTTTGGCAAGTAATTTTGATAAGAAAGACCCCGAATTCGTTTCGTTGTACGAAGAATTGAAACGCTTATTCGACAAAAAAAATCTTGACGAGATTACACAGGACGAAATGAAACAAAACATTGGTGCGTTGACCAAAATTTATGAGAAAATAAAGGAACTCAACCGCCAAAACAATTTGCTGAAAGACAAATACGACAGCGACCCTAAATATGCCAGAATACACAAACGATTGGTTGAAAAAGGCACTTTATCACAAAAAGAAATTGTGATTTTTGAGGCATTAAAAAGTGTAAAGCAAAATGCTGATTTGCAAGTACTACAAAACACAAGGTTGCTAGATAATGAAAGCTATTTCACAACTCAAATGATGCGATTGGTTATTGACCAATTCAAAAACAAAAACAATATAAATTTAAACGCTGAATCATCGAAATACATTAACAACTTGGTGGTAAACGAATATATGAACGAATTCTACGGTAGGACAGTATAAGTTTCTCGCAAAGCCGCGGAGTCGCAAAGAAATAAACCTTGGCGTCTTAGCGCCTTAGC
>JAJTBW010000132.1 GCA_021286705.1 Sphingobacteriia bacterium | reverse complement strand
GAAGGCAGCGAAGTCGAAGGCAGCGAAGTCGAAGGCAGCGAAGTCGAAGGCAGCGAAGTCGAAGGCAGCGGCTCCCTCAATAGTGGTGGTTTCGACTACGCTCAACCACCGGGTCGGTGCCTGAGCGTAGTCGAAGGCAGCGAAGTCGGTGAGGCTTTCTGTAGATTGTCGTTTTTTTACAAAGTTTCCTATAACTGTGCTGCTTAATTTTGCAAAAAATCAATGAAATGGAGTAAGAGTGTTGGGCTATTCTTAAATATCAAAAAAAGATCTATCTATATCCTGACGGTAATTACTCCATGTTTTAAAATCAAACTATTATGAATATTAAGAATCTTACCCCTGTTCTGTTTGTAAAAAATGCCCTTATCTCTGCATCGTTTTATCAGAATGTTATGGGATTCACAGTCGTGATGAATAACGGAGATCAGAACTTCCTTTTTAAAGAGGGCCTGGCAGTCTGGCAGATCGACGATGACAATATTATTTCAAGAACTCATGGCGTAGAGCCTTTAATTGATAGTAAAGCTATTGGTCGTTTTGAAATCTGTTTTGAGACAGAAGAGATTGACTCGGTTTATGAGAAACTTAAAGAGGCGAAGGTCTCTTTCCTACATGAAATCAACACTGAGATCTGGGGTCAACGCACGATCCGCTTTTATGACCCTGATGGCCATTTAATCGAAATTGGTGAGGCAATGGCTGTCTTTCTTAAACGTATTCTTGATGAAGAGAATGGTGACTTTGCCGCTACTTCAAGAAGGACGTTTACCAGCGAGGAGGTTATTAAACAACTGCTTGGTATCTCATAGTAATTCGGTGTCTCAAAGTAAATTGAAGAGGATCTGCCCCCTTAAGATTCAACGTGGGGTTCTACCATATAGGATAAGGTGATTGACTTTGAGACTATGAGAGGGGAAGACTTGGAGAGACATGAGGATTAAAAAAAGGTTATATTGAATTTTGAATCTCGAATTCTAAGACACTCAAAAACAAGAGCAGGTAAGCTAATAAAGGTGAAAACCACTATTAGCTTACCTGCTCTACAAGTCCCAGTTCCCAATAGGCTCTAATAATCACACGAAATTATAATCTTAATAAAGATTAGGTGCGTAGCCCTGGCAAATGGTGGAGGCACTTCGTGTTTCTACTTTATGCCCACTGATGAAATGGTGAGATAAAGTCCTTGAACAAAGGAGCCTCTTGGTCTTTCGCTGATAATAATGGATTATCATAGCCCCAATCAATTCCCAGATCTGGATCATTCCAACGAATGCTTCCCTCTGACTCCTTGTTATAGACGTTGGTGCATTTATAAAAGAATACAGTATTATCTTCCAACGTCAAAAAACCATGTGCCATACCGGCAGGAATCCAATACATAAATTTGTTTGATTCGCTTAGCTGTATCGATGCCCATTTCCCATAGGTTGATGAACCCTTTCTAAGGTCTACGGCAACGTCGAGAACAGCTCCTTTCATTACTCTTACCAGTTTACCCTGTGCAAATGGTGGCTTCTGGAAATGTAAACCACGCAGAACACCCTTCATCGACTTCGACTCATTGTCCTGAACAAAGCGAACATCTATACCTGCATTTGCAAATTTATCTGCATTGTACGATTCGAAGAAATAACCTCTATGATCTTCAAAAACCTGAGGTTTAATAATTAATAGTCCGGGGATTTCAGTTTCGATGATCTCCATTGTGCTATGGTTTATTTGTGTGTAATATGACTATTTTGACGTTTTTTCCTGGATGGTCTATGTATCATTGCAGTGATTAACCCGGCAAAGAGGAGTAATGCACCTATCCAGACCAGGTTAATCCATGGGTTGACATTAACTTTAAGTACAATAAAATCGGGAGTAACCTCAACCAGATTGAGCTTAATCTTTCCGGGTTGCTCTGATACTGCATCAAAGATAACAGCTTTTTTGCCGTCTGCAGTTAACACCGGTTCACTGGTTGCCTCTCTCCCCTTAACCTGGTATGTCACCTTAAGGGTCTCTTTTAATTCCGGTTTACCCTTTAGTGTATCACTCTCAATATAGTCAACGGTCGCGATGATTTTTAGATTTTCAAAATTGCCGTTCTCCTTGCTCTCGTTCTCAATAGCGAGATCTGTAATTGTCAGGGCCTTGTTTTCAAAAACCAACGTATCGCCCATGCCTGCTTCACCTGCCATGATTTCTTGCATCTGACCAGCATTCTCCTCTGCATAGGTAAGATAAGTGAAGATGTCTTTGAAAAGACCACGATGAGTTGATGGGTTAAAGACATATCCCATTCTGGTGTTACGATTGACCGATGGTGTTACTGTAAACTCTTTCTCTGGCTTTCCTTCCCCTGAAAGGAAGTCAATATGGTAAAATGTCTCTTTTCCTTTAACCTCTGCATGATTGTATACTACTCTCCAATGAGCCATGGTGACAGTATCGCCTTTAATAAGCATCGCATTCTCTTTGTTCATCTGTTCGTCCTGAAGCGCAATGCCAGATGTGTTGTGAGAGATGGTCTCGGTGTTCGAGAAGGTGATGACAATACCGATGATAAATGTGGCCAATCCTAAATGGGCTAACATTGCCCCGGTATTGATTTTTAGTCTCGCAAGTTTAATAAACACATCCGTTGAGACGATTAGCGCATAGAGGGCTGCGAAGGTGAGTAATACCAGCTGGGGCTGGGTGATAGGGGCAAACAGGCTCAAAAGAATAGTTACAATTAAGGCAGAACCTGCGGCAAAAGCCGACTTACGATAAAAGGTCGTGAGTTGGCTTTTTTTGTAACTCATATATGTAGAGATCGCTATCAGAATTAGAATACCGATCGCATAGAAAGTCTGCCATTTATTGTAAAAAGCAACAACATCAACGGGAGGCGCAAAGGTAAGTCCGAAGAGTTTATTCCATACAGGGACAGAGGTGACGATGAAGATCTGGAATGCAGCCAAAAGCAGAACAATTGAACCAATCATCATCCAGAAATCACGTTGCGCTGGCTGTCCTTCATGCTCCTTGGTAAAAGCTTTCCTATGAATCCAGAGCAATACTAATGGCACAACTAAGATAACCAACATGATTACAACCATGTGGCCAACCATTGAGTTTCCTGTAAAGGCGTGTGCCGATGTCTGAGCGAGGACTCCACTCTTGGTAAGATAAGAGGCATATTGAACGAAGAAGAGTGCTGCCACTGTCAGAAGAAATGCCCATAACCCTGTGCGTTGTTTTCTGATTACCATTATCTGGAAATGCAGTGCAGCAGCAAGGATTATCCAAGGTATCAACGATGCGTTTTCTACTGGATCCCATGCCCAGAAGCCCCCAAAGGTCAACGATACATAGGCCCATAATCCGCCTAACAGGATGCCTGTGCCCAGTACCAGCATCGATGCCAGTGTCCATGGACGGGCTCTGTGTGTCCAATCTTCGTATCGCTTTTGCCATAGCCCTGCAATTGCAAAGGCAAATGGTACCGCAATAAGTGCATACCCGAGAAAGAGTGTTGGCGGGTGAATGGTCATCCAGATGTTCTCAAGTAGAGGATTAAGTCCATTCCCATCTGTTATATTCGATAGATAATCAGATTGTCTAAAAAACTCTGGTTCATTAACACCCATTACATTGCGCAGAAGGGTAAATGGAGACTTCCCGATCTGAAGCCATCCGTAATGAATGCCAAGAAGTGTAGATACAGAGAGTGCCTGAAGTGCCGAATAGACAGTCATAACACTATTTTCCCATCGTTTGGCAGTTCTTAAAAGTACTATTCCGACAATAGCCTGCCAGAAGGCCCATATTAAGAAACTACCTTCCTGACCAGCCCAAAAACATGACCATATATAGGCAATAGGCATGTCTTTTGAGGAGTATTGCCATACATAACTATATTCGAATCGGTGATTCAGAATAAGATAATACAGAATCACCAAGGCGAGAATGATTGCAGTTGTACAGGTGTAGAAAAGCCATCTTGCAATTTTTCGGCGTTTTAAAACTGAGAGGGGATTCTTTTCGTTGGCTGTGAAATAGTATAGTATTGCAGCTACGGTAGAGGTTATAAAGGCTAGCCAAATGAGTCCCTGTCCAATCCATCCTGGCCAAAGTTGTTCTCCTATATAGGTCATTTCTGTGTTTTGTCTTGTTGGTTAAACAAATGTAATGTTTTGATTCCACTTTAAGGGTAGCATTGACACCCTTACTTTTCCGTAAAAGTCATTAATAGATTGCTTTATTAAACATCAACTCTTAGTTTGGTGTTCATTCTGTCAATCCGTCTCCTGAACAAAAATGAGTAACTTTGCCAGTTCTATTTTAAAGATTGACCTACAAAGAAATGATTAAGACTACCCGATTATACCAGTTTGCAATTCTCTTTTTTCTTGCTGTAATTGTAATTATCTCCTGTAATGGCTTCCTTCCAAAGAATGACAAAAATGTCTCAGATAGCTTTATCTCTGATGCAGGAGCGGTCACCGTGCCGGTACCTCTACCAACTAAAGCAACTTTTGCCACTGAGTTGGTTCCAATGAATCTCTTTTATGTCAGAGAGGGCTTAGATAGGGAGTTGACTCTGAATACCTATTGGCACTCTAATACGCTGTTATTGTTTAAGAGAGCTAATCGATTTTTCCCGACTATAGAGAGGATTCTTAAACAGAACATGGTTCCTGAGGATTTTAAATATATTGTTTTGATTGAGAGCGGTCTTTTAAATGTAACCTCTCCTGCAGGTGCAGGCGGATATTGGCAGTTCTTACCTGAGACGGCCAAAGAGTATGGTCTGGAGGTTTCAACTACCGTTGATGAGCGTTTACATATAGAGAAAGCTACTCAGGCGGCCTGTAGGTACTTCCTTGAATCTTATAAGAAATATGGGAGTTGGACGGTAGTCGCTGCTGCCTTCAATGGCGGTCAAGGACGAATGAAAAGAATTATCAAGCACCAGGCGACGCAGGATTTCTATGAGATGTATACAAACTCTGAAACAGGACGATATATCTATCGGATTTTAGCTGTAAAACTGATCTTCGAGAATCCGGAATCCTATGGTTTCAGGTTAAAACAAGAGGATCTTTATCCTGTTATACCTTTTAAATCGGTTACAGTGAATAGTGATATAAAAAGCTTGGTCTCCTTTGCCAAGTCTAATGGAACTACTTATCGGTTGCTCCGCGAGATGAATCCTTGGTTGGTTGATACACTTCTTACGGTTAAACCGTCAAAAAGCTATGAAATAAGGATTGCATCAGGAGCGTTTAATGATTATGATCGTTTAATCAGAGAGCAGGTCAATAATGGCAGGAAATAATAGTTTTGAGATGCAGAACCCTGTTCAATTGCCCCCACTTATCTCAAAAGATGACTTTCCGGAAACGGATTTGGTGTTGTCTGTATATGGAGCTAGGGAGCATAACCTAAAGAATATTGATGTTAAGATACCCAGAAACCAGCTTGTGGTTGTCACGGGTCTGAGTGGTAGCGGGAAGTCTTCGCTGGCTTTTGACACGCTCTATGCCGAGGGTCAAAGACGTTATATGGAGACCTTCTCTGCCTATGCCCGACAGTTCCTGGGTAACATGGAACGCCCGGATGTGGATAAAATCACGGGTCTTAGCCCTGTTATTGCTATTGAACAGAAATCTACCAATAATAACCCCCGTTCAACGGTGGGTACTATTACGGAAGTCTATGATTTTCTTCGTCTTCTATATGCCAGGGTAGCTGATGCCTACTCGTTAAATACAGGTGAGAAGATGGTTAAGTATACTGATGATCAGATTATCGATCTGATTATTCAGGAGTTCAACGAAAAGAAGGTAATGGTGCTTGCTCCTTTGGTCAAAGGGCGCAAAGGTCACTACCGGGAACTCTTTGAACAGTATCGAAAGCAGGGTTATCTCAGGGTGAGACTCGATGGTGAGATTGTAGAGCTTGCCCCTGCCATGCAAGCCGACCGTTATAAGGTTCATGATATTGAATTGGTGGTCGATAAACTTAAAGCTAACGATGACCAGAAGAAGCGGCTGGTGCAATCTATTCAAACTGCTATGCGCCTCGCTAAAGGGGTTGTCATGGTTTATGATGAAGAGCAGAAAAGGGTTCGTCACTATAGTCGTCACCTGATGTGTCCTACCACTGGCATCTCTTATGAGGAGCCTGAGCCTAATACCTTCTCGTTTAATTCTCCCTATGGTGCCTGCCCGAAATGCAATGGATTGGGTCAGATAAGCGAGGTCGATCTACAGAAAATCTTCCCCGATGGTAAGATGTCTATTAAAAAGGGTGGTATTGCTCCTGTCGGAGAGTACAAGAACACCTGGGTCTTTCAACAATTGGAGGGCATCGGTATACGTTATGGTTTTACGCTAGATACACCGGTAGATGAGATTCCGGAAGAGGCCGTAAATGCTATTTTGTATGGAATGACCGATGACTACAAGGTGAAAAAGGAACAGCATGGCGTTATCACCACTTTTTCAATCCATTTCGAAGGGGTAGTGGCTTTTATTCTCTCAATGAATGATGAGAATACTAATCCTGCGATGAAGAAGTGGAGTAACGCTTTTATGAACAAGGTGGAGTGCCCCGCTTGCCATGGTGCACGACTTAAGCCTGAATCGCTTGCATTTAAAATTGGAGAGTTTAATATAAGCCAACTGGCTCGACTCGACCTCGTGGCATTGAAGGATTGGATCGAAAAGAGTGATCACTTAATGAACGAGAAACAACAGGTGATCGCTTATGAAATCTTACGGGAAATCAAGACTCGTATTGGATTCCTTCTCAATGTGGGTTTAGATTATCTCGCTCTCGACAGACCCGCCAAATCTCTCTCAGGCGGTGAAAGCCAGCGTATTCGTCTTGCTACTCAGATCGGTTCGCAGTTGACGGGTGTATTGTATATCCTCGATGAACCAAGCATCGGCCTGCACCAACGCGATAACCATCGTTTGATAGAGGCTCTTAAAGAACTTCGGGATATCGGTAACTCTGTGATTGTGGTTGAGCATGATAAGGATATGATTTTAGCTGCCGATCATGTAATTGATATAGGCCCCGGTGCCGGTGTTCATGGTGGTAGAATAATGGCTCAAGGTACTCCCGATGATATTCGAAAGAGTAAGTCATTAACCTGTGACTATCTGAGTGGGATCAGGAAAATTGAGTTGCCCTCTGAAAGAAGAGCCGGTAACGGTAAGGTTCTGAGAATTGAAGGCTGTACCGGCAATAACCTTAAGAATATCTCTGTAGACTTTCCTCTGGGCAAGTTTATTTGTATCACAGGGGTATCGGGTAGTGGCAAATCTACCCTGATTAATGAGACCCTCTATCCAATTCTCAATAACCATTTCTATGGTTCTGAAAGAATTCCTCTACCCTATAAAAAGATATCAGGCGTTGAGCATCTTGATAAAATAGTAGAGATTGATCAGTCGCCTATCGGTAGAACGCCAAGAAGTAATCCTGCCACATATACAAAGCTCTTCGATGAGATCAGAGCCCTTTTTGTTCTATTGCCTGAAGCAAAAATCAGAGGCTATAAGCCCGGTCGCTTCTCGTTTAATGTAAAAGGTGGGCGCTGTGAGAGTTGTAATGGAGCCGGAGTTCGTGTCATTGAGATGAATTTCCTGCCCGATGTGATGGTGCCTTGTGAGACTTGCCAGGGGAAACGGTATAATCGTGAAACCCTTGAGGTAAGGTATAAAGGACACTCTATCAGTGATGTTTTAGATATGACTATTGACTCGGCAGTAGAGTTCTTTGAGCATATTCCCTCGCTGGTTCATAAGCTAAAGACCCTGCAGGATGTTGGCCTGGGTTATATCACCCTCGGACAACAGTCGACCACCCTCTCCGGAGGTGAAGCACAACGTGTCAAATTGGCTACTGAGCTATCAAAGAGAGATACAGGCAAGACACTCTATATTCTGGATGAGCCTACCACTGGTCTTCACTTTGAGGATGTAAGGGTGCTGCTGGATGTGTTGAATCGTCTGGCAGATCGGGGTAATACTGTCTTAGTAATTGAACATAATATGGAGGTCATTAAGGTGGCTGACCATATCATAGATATTGGTCCTGAAGGGGGAATGCGCGGCGGACGGGTAATTGCGACCGGGACGCCTGATGAGATAATTAAGTCAAAGGAAAGTATCACCGGTGAATATCTTAAGATAGAGCTGGTTTAAAAAGAGAAGTCATGACAGAAGTTAGTAAGACCATTGAGGTAATCATTGAAAACAACAGTAGTAGAAAGAGCTATCCGAAAAGTATAACTCTTGGCGAGATTGCCGAAGACCAAGCTATAAAGCTGGACTATCCTGTGATTGGCGCTCTGGTTAACAATAAGCTTCGAGAGTTGTCTTATGATCTTTATAAACCGAAGAGTATAAAGTTTATCGATATGTCGCATCCAATTGGATATAGGATGTATGCCAGATCGGTGGCTTTTGTCATGTACAAGGCAGTAAAGGATATTTGGCATGATGGTGTTCTGCGTATCGAACACTCGGTTGCCAATGGATGGTTTTGTGGTCTCGAACTTAAGGGGGTAAATCTTACCCATGAGGTAGCCGAGATGATTGAGGCCAGAATGCATGAGATTGTGAAAGAGGATATCCCATTCAGGCGCTCTGAGATCCCCACCTCAGAAGCAGTGGCACTCTTCAGAGATCTCGGCCTTGAGGAGAAGGCTAGTCTGTTTGAGTACCGTACCGATCACTATAGTTCGGTTTATCATCTGAATGGTTTGAATAACTATTTCTATGGATACCTTGTGCCTTCAACAGGCCTTTTATCAACTTTCGCCCTTGAGCCTTATAATCATGGGCTATTGCTTCGTCTCCCAGTTGTCGGAAAGCCTGAGGTCATCAACAAGCCCTTAAAACAGGAGAAGCTCTTTAGAATTTTCAGAGAGCATAAGAAATGGGTTAATATTCTAGGTGTTCCCTATGTCGGTAACCTAAATCAAGCCATCGCTACTGGTAATGACTCTGACCTGATTAAGGTGGCTGAGGCGCTCCATGAAAAGAAGATCGCTCGTATTGCCGATAAGATCTATAAAAAAGGAGGGGTGAAGCTGGTTTTGATTAGTGGCCCTAGTTCGTCTGGCAAGACCACATTCAGTAAGCGACTAGGGGTTCAGTTAACGGTGCTGGGCTATCGGGTGAGCACTATTTCGCTTGATGATTATTTTGTCAATAGAGAACTTACTCCCCGCGATGAAAATGGAGAATATGATTTTGAAACGATAAAGGCAATCGATGTTGCACTTTTTAATGACCATCTTAGCCAACTTATCGAGGGTAAAGAGGTTACTATTCCCAGATTTGATTTCACAACTGGGCAAAGAAACCCCAATGGACATAAACTGCAACTAAAGAAAAATGGAATTCTGGTAGTTGAAGGTATCCACGGATTGAACCCTGAACTGACTTCAAGTATCGATGAGTCTCAGAAATTTGGGATTTTTGTCTCAGCCTTAACACAGATTGCTATCGATTCTCAGAATCCTATTCCTACAACCGATAACAGGCTTATCAGGCGAATTGTTCGTGATTTTAGACATCGCAATTACTCTGCTCTCGAGACTATCAAGCGGTGGCCCAGTGTCAGAAAAGGAGAGGAGCTTTATATTTTCCCTTATCAGGAAAATGCTGATGTGATGTTTAATTCGGCATTGTTTTACGAGTTGGCTGTGTTAAAGAGTTATGCCGAACCAGTGCTTCGAGAGGTTCAACAGAATACGCCTGAATATGCGGAGGCATATCGTCTGTTGAAGTTTATCTCTTACTTTAAAAATATGTCTTTGAAAGAGGTTCCTCCTACCAGTATCTTAAGAGAATTTCTTGAAGGAAGTAGTTTTATCTATTAATATAATAGGATGAACCTAACTGAGCCTTCTTTGTTTGCATTCCGTAACTGTTGAATAGGTTAATTATTGATACCGTTAATATTATAGCATAACTTGAAAAGCTACGTACCCATAAACTTTGTTCCGGTTGAGGATGATGGTTTACATCTTCAGGTTGTTGCTATGATAGGCGAACAGACCGTGAGGTTCGTCGTAGATAGCGGGGCATCACACACGATTCTGGCTTCTGAACGAATTGGCAGGCTGTTTTCTGATTCAACTGGCCGAACCAAAGTAGATCTCGATGGAAAAGGACTAGGTCAACAGGTCGAGAGTTATTTGATAGAGGTAGATGAACTTAAAATTGGGAAACGTTTTATCCATGATTATACCGCTGCTCTTTTAGATCTCTCTCCGATTAATGAGCTGATGACAACTTACAGTTCTGCCCCTATAGATGGCATTCTGGGGGGTGATCTGCTTAGCTATATGAGGTCATCAATCCACTATAAGAAAGAGTATGTCACTATCTTCAATAAAAAGAGAGAACTTCGACGTGTAAAGTATCCTGATCGTAGTTTTCACTTTATTGTTGATTTGGATATCAATGATCATGGAGCTCTGATGCTTTTGGATACCGGAGCATCGAAGAGTGTTTTTGATAAGGAGCGGTTTAATAGATTTGTTGCTTTTGAGCCCAATGATCTCCGTTTTAATGATAAGCAAGCTACCGGTATCCACTTTGAGCCTACAGAACACCAAACTATCTCGGTAGACAATCTAGCATTTGGATACCTGACCGCCCCTCCGTTCGAGATGCTTATTATGAATCTCGAAAATGTAAACAGCACTTATGCCCGATTAGGATTACCCCCTGTTGATGGAATTATTGGAAACGATCTGCTCGATAAGTTGCGTGCTGTTATTGATTATGAAAGTAAAGTACTCAGATTAAAAGACTGATCTGTAAATGAAGAATCTTACTGAAGGCAAAGAAATGGGGTTGATTACTAGCTTTGCCTTGCCCATGATATTGGGAAATGTCTTTATGCAGGCTTATAGTGTGGTCGATAGCATTATTCTTGGCAACTATGTCGGGAATACTGCTCTGGCAGCTGTTGGCGCCTCTTTCCCTTTTATTTTTGCACTTGTCTCTTTTGTTATTGGCCTTGGAATGGGCTTTTCAATTAGTATCTCACAATACTTTGGAGCACGTGACCTCGATAAAGTGAAAAAGGCTATCGATACTCTCTGGATATTCCTCTCTGTTTCAACGGTTCTAACTACCATCATCGGATTATTAATCTCAGAGTGGGCAATGAAACTAATAGGGGTTCCTGCTGAGGTTCTTCCTGAGGCGGTAATTTACCTCAATATTAGTATCATTGGTTTTGTGGCGATGTTTGGTTTCAATGGTCTCACCTCTGTATTAAGAGGATTAGGTGATTCTAAGACCCCATTATACTTTTTGATCTTCAGCACGGTCATCAATGCCGGATTAAACCTGCTGTTTGTAATTGTTTTTAAGTGGGGAGTCGCCGGCTCAGCCTGGGCTACTGCAATCAGTCAGGCATTAGGGTTTATCGGGATGGTGATCTATCTGAACCCAAGAAATGAATTGGTTAAGCTTACCTGGCGCAAATATGTTTTCGATAAAGAGATTTTCAGATCAAGCGTTAAGATAGGGGTACCAACTGCTCTACAACAAACCTTCGTTTCGTTGGGGATGATGGCTTTAATGAGTATTGTCAGTCGTTTTGGAACACAGGTTGTGGCAGCATATACTGTGGCAACCCGAATCGACTCTTTTGCCTCTATGCCAGCAATGAACTTTGCAGCCGCACTATCAACCTTCACGGGTCAGAATCTTGGGGCTGGCAAACCTGAGAGGGTCAGAAAGGGTTTGACTGTAACTCTCGGTATGACCTCGTTGATCTCTCTTTTTGTGACCCTGATTGCTCATTTCTATTCCAAAGAGTTGATGTCACTCTTTACAACCGATCCGGAGGTTATTCGTTATGGAAGTGATTATCTAATAATTGTATGTTCATTCTACATTCTGTTCTCTGCTATGTTTAGCATCAGCGGTGTAATGAGAGGCGCCGGAGATACTTTGGTTCCAATGTTGGTTACACTCTTCTCATTGTGGTTGATTCGTATTCCATTAGCACATTTTTTAAGTGGCAGTCTAGGGGTCCATGGAATATGGTGGGCTATACCAGTTGCCTGGGCTATAGGATTAGCTGGCGCATGGGTCTACTATAAAACGGGCAGATGGAAGACCAAGGTACTTGTTAAAAGGTAATTTCCTGACCTCTACTCGGGATCCTCTGCCCCAAAGATTCATGCTTCCAACTTACTGATATTCAACATCCCTAAAGCTCCCCTCTTATATCCCTCTTATATCTCTCTTATGACTCTCTTATGTTC
>JAJTBW010000314.1 GCA_021286705.1 Sphingobacteriia bacterium | reverse complement strand
TGACTTCTACAATTCGAGGAATCACGTATCTATTATCGGATGTTTAACCTTCCATCTATACTGACATTCACTTGCCTAACAGCATAAGTAGTGAATAGCATATTTATCGATTTGAAGTTATGCTCCTTACAATCAGGGGAACAAAACGAAGATGTTAACTCGCGCTTGGTATCGCGCATCCAATCGGCAATAGAGTCAGCTGCTGCAATTGGCTTAATATCTATCTTATTTTGCGTAGTTGAATATCCAGCAATACGACATAATTCTCTTCGATGAGAAGAAGATATTTCCACAATGTCATTTTTATATAGGGACATCACAAGCTTTGCAGCAGGATGTGGTTTTTTTATCGAAGATGTCGGAGTTGTTTTCCCCTTGTAATACTCTGCCCGCGTAATGAATGCCCCTTCATATTTTTTTTTCTTACCTGGCAAGCACCAGATATCGACACGATAGAAATCATATGGGAGATAAGCCTTATTAGGATTCGAAGCTATGGGAACAGGAACTTGCCCCATAGGACAATAGCGAACAGAACGAATTTGGCGCGTATCGGCGTATTCCTGTAAAACAATAGCTAACTTTCTCCCGTTCGACTTTTCTTGGACATATTTGAGAACATCTTCTCTCAAACGGTTATCTACTATCGATGTAATATCACGATCAGTAAGACTTTGAAGCGTTGCCGTTGTTGCCCATCTGATACGCAATACATCAAAGTACTTATATTGCTGCTGTAATTGTTTTTTTACAGTGTTAAAAGCTTTCGCTCCAAGTTCACGCCTTTTATCTTGTAGCAATCTCAGTACATATTCGCGGATCTTTAGTGTATTAATATACAAAGTATCTTTCTCCGTAAGCTCATTTGGAGAAATTCTTGTCAATACTTTTATTGCGCCTACGGCCGTTTCGTCATATAATTTGCCTTCAGGTCCGCGGTCGGACTTTATTGAAACGATGACATTCTCTAATTTATTCTTGACCTCTTCTCTTTGCAAAGGGCATGGTGGCACGGTGATGGCCCAATAACCTAACGACTTATTTACCCGTGATGTTTCGGCAATAATATACCTATCGCATAAAGATATGACAACAGCATCTAAAGCATGATGCCGGTGATCTGACCGATTCTTATACCATGTATCATGGTTTGAATTGAGCAGGGTATTTATGCCCCATTCTCCTCTCAGTTTGGCGGTCAGTCTTCCTGAAGTAGTCCAAATTGCATTACGGTCACATATTGTGGAAAGATAATCTTTCCCAGCCTTCGCGATATATGAATTGTCATTTAGTTGACGCTGTATAAATCCGCCATTTTCTTCATCAAAACGGTCCATAGCTTGCGGAGAGAATTTTATTCTTTTGTTGAAGGGCAGTTTTTCATATAACTCTTTAATCGTGTCCCAATCGAACCCAGGGGGCGAATGCCCGAACGCCTCATAAGGCGTGAGTTCTTTCTTTATCTGATTGCAGGCTTTATGTGCGACAGTAAGATTGTCTCTCGAATCGAGCAATGTCCGAGAATATGGAAGGATATGCTCTATTTCGATTTCTGCCGATAGAAGCTGACTTGCAGAGATAGGTTTTCCACGATAGGGGCATCTTCTCACAAACCCTTCGCCGCCAGGAGTGAGTTCCTCCCAAAGACGGTATTTTTTAACAAATTCACTCGAAGGCTGAATGAGTCCAAGCTTTTTAAGATCTTCCTTTATTCGCGCATTTCTTTCCTGATTTAGTACTTGGTCCTGGAAAATCTCCAGCTTTTTCTTCGCGCCAATTTTTAAATCACGACCGACTTCTACAATGATCTCAG
>JAJTBW010000313.1 GCA_021286705.1 Sphingobacteriia bacterium | reverse complement strand
TCGAGAAGTTTGCCACCCCACTGGATGGATCGCCAAAGTCCCACCACAAAGAATCCGGTGGGGGCCAGGTGTTGGGCTCAAAACAAATCGAAGCTCCCTGACAAAAACCAGAGTGATTAATATAGGCGAAGTAGCGTTGAAGAAATCGAGGCAATCCAGGCTGACTTTGTTTACCTTGAAGTCCAAATGAACTCGCTTGAAAATCGCAAGCTGTACCTGCTAATTCAGGTTTATTTATCACCCCCAGTGAATCATTATTGTATGGAGATTGTCCATCATCACGCTCCGTCAAATAGATCTTTGAATCTTTTCCCAATCCAAGCACCCCATAATATTTACATTCACATAATTTAACCCTTGAATCTGCAAATAGAGCAGAATCAGCAATTGAAGTATCAAATTGATACAATGCATATTTCATTGGATTGAAACCGTACTCTCTTCTGGAAACATATAATTTCTTTCCACTCCAGGAAAAACATGAGGGCATATCTGATACACCCAATTGAGGAAAGTGAAAAGTAAAATTAGGCGTTATCACACCCGTCAACGAATTAAAATTACAATACTCAAGTAAATATCCTCCGAACTGACTAACCAACCTAGTCCCGCCCTGATCCATAGCTATCGAAAAAGAAGCCCCAGCAATACTATAGGGCACACTACTATTGCTAATAACCGGTTCATGAATCCCACTCTTATCTACCAAAAAAGCCATATAATGGTTAGTACCGTTAATATTGCCATAATCTTGTGCAATGAGCCAAAAATCTCTTTTATTGGCATGCCTAATCCCCATAATTGCATCAACAACTCCATCACCGCCAACAACGGGGATGTTTTTCTGCCCTTCTATTACAGCCCCTAATCCATTATCAAGACGTATGTCTATCATACTATAATACATTCTATAATAACCAATACTAGGCAATATAGCAATTGTGAATAAATAATATTTATAAGAATCCTCTATTGATTGGGCAGTGTAAAGAGGGTGCATAAATTGCGCATTCGCACAGAATAGACCACTTCCATTAAGCATCAAAGTATGATTCCTGTTATAGACTTCCATTCCATTAGAATAGAACAACAATTGACCGGAAGAGTCTGAGGCAACAGCCATTCCTCCCGTACTAAATGTTGCTGCACCATTAAAGATGCTTGGTGGATTAGTTTGAAAACTTAAACCAATATTGACCCCAAATATCCAATTATTCCATTCTCCTTGAGCAAACAAACAGGAACAAGCTAAATTTAACACTGATAATAACAAAAATCGATGAATCATAAATTTCGATTAAAGAAGGAGATCTTAAAGATACATATTTAATGAATATATAAAAGCAAAAGAACAATTGAAACCTATTCCAATAAATCACTTTCACAATGAAGTAACAATAAACAAGAATCAATCTTATTCCAGATTGTTTTGACCTTCATACGAGTCAGTAATCTTTAAGATCTCCTAATAAAACAAGATTATAGTTTACAACCTGACTTTTACCAATTTTGCAGAAGTTGTAAGCTCTTCAAAACTCATAAAATCAGAAACACCACCAGCAAGAACATCATTCTGGGGATCAGTAGAATTATAAGGAACTATCCCGATTTTCACCCGACACCATACTTTAGGTGATGGAATTGGTTGGGTATATGGAATATAAGGTACCATAACAGAGCTGCCTTCAAAAGGACTTCCCATTACCCCGAATGAATAGTTATCATATATACGCCCCCCTGTAATCAGCTGATCATTGATATCTACAACTTCATAATAAATATCATACTGCGTTGTGGTTTCGGGTCCGGTTATATAAA
>JAJTBW010000131.1 GCA_021286705.1 Sphingobacteriia bacterium | reverse complement strand
GTCTGAAAGTTTATAATAACGTCGGTTCAGATAGTCTTTGTGTGGATAGTTATATATCAGTTGGTCAGGTTGGAGAGAGGCAATTGGTTATAACGGAAATAATGTATAACAGTCCGGATAGTGGTACCGATAGTCTTGAATTTGTTGAAATATATAATAATGGAAGTCTAAGTACCAATTTGAAGGGGTACGCTTTTACTACAGGAATAACCCACACATTTGGTGATTTTACATTAATGCCTGGGGAGTATGCGGTAGTGGCTAAAGATTCGGCAATCATAAGATCATTTTTTGGAGTGAAGAGTTTTCAATGGACATATTCAGACCTGTCGAATGGAGGTGAATTGATAACATTGGTTGATCCCTCAGGAAGAATTGTAGATACGGTTCGGTATGATGATATGTTACCTTGGCCCACTAGTGCAGATGGTCATGGTCCATCACTGGTCTTATGTAATCCGGATTTAGATAACGGATTAGCCTCAAGTTGGTTTTCATCGTTTGATACAGTAGGTCAGCTTACCAATGGCTCTTATGTAATGGGAACTCCAGGTCATGGGTGTCGGGAAGATTTATTGGCGCCTAATTTTACCACTGCTGATACATTTTTATTTGTTGGCAATGTAGCCGCATTTACAGATATTACTGCCAATAACCCTTATCAATGGCATTGGGAGTTTGAGGGGGGTAGCCCTTCAGAGTCTTTTAATAAAGATCCTGGTTTTATACATTATTCGAAAGCCGGTCAGTTTAGAGTCTGTCTGGAGGTGACCACGCCTTATGGCGTTGGGAAGATTTGTAAGAACAGATACATTAAGGTTTTTGATAAGGGATCTCTGAAAATGGCATTAACGGAGATAATGTATAACCCACCGGAGAATGGGGAAGATATGTTAGAGTATTTGGAGTTTACCAATATAGATACTGTGATGATTAATCTTAAGGGGTTTAATCTGGTTGGAGGATTGAGGTACACTTTCCCTCAGAAGTGGGTTCAACCCGGTGAGAGGATCATAATAGCGAAGAGTAAACTTGCTTTTTTCGATAGTTTTGGGTTTAATCCAGAGCAATGGAATAGTACAGAAAGCCTTAGTAATATTGGGGAACTGATCAAGTTGCTTGATCCAATGGGAGAAGTAATAGATTCGGTAAAGTATTTGGCAAAGGCTCCGTGGCCTTTGAAGGCAAACGGGGATGGGTCGTCGTTGGTACTATGTAATCCATTGGCTGATAATAGTAAATATGAGAATTGGCAAGCATGTACCAGCTATTATGGGTTGTCTTATAGTGGAGACAGTCTTTTTGTCAATCCTGGTACAGGATGCCTGATGGCTGCACCTGAATTTATTGTGGTTCCTTCCAAGAATAAATTACAGCCAGGTGATAGTATACAATATAGGATTGTTTGGCTTAGCCCTGATCCGGGGACTACGTTTAATTGGGTTTTTGAAGGCGGTGTTCCTGAAACAAGTACCAGCGGAAGTCCAGTAGTCAAATATCCTATAGAAGGCATATATGGTTTACAATTGACCGCAGATAATAAGTATGGGTCAAATACAAGAGATTTTAAATCACTGATTGTTGTTCAGAAAGGAATTGGTTTAAATGATTTAAAAAAGGAGACACAGTTTGAGATCAGCCCAAACCCTGCTCATGATTTTGCGTTAATAAAGAGTAAAGAGAAGCCCGAGGTAGTCTTGGTCTCTGATTTAACAGGCAGAATTTTAGTCAGACTGCCAATAGTTGGAAAAGAGACGACCCTGAATTTGAGTGGATTCTCACCTGGTACATATTTGGTTACACTTTTGTTTAGAACCAATAGGGAAGCATCTGGGTTATTAATTGTCGATTAGTTGTGATTAATCATTTTAAGTGCAGTGATTCTTCTTCAGTTTGAATGGGCAAGTTTCCGGGGCTCCTATGACTTTATGTATACATTTCAAGGATTAAACAGGGGAATTATCAGATCGATTTTAAGACATTATTTATGTTGGAAGTTAGCTGTTATGCGAGTAGTCTTATTCCCACTATTGATAGAGAATAAATGTGAATAACTGATTGAGATTCTTCATTTCTTTTTGTATTTTTGTCTTTATTAATGCATAAGACCGAATTTTTAAAACCTTAAATGTTTAATATATGAAGAAACTCTTTACTCTTCTTTTTGCTCTTTTCCTTTTGGGCGGCAATGTTATTATGGCTCAAGGACTTGAGACATTTGCTAATTTCCCGGTAACGGGAAGTACTTATACTGATGGTACTTTTACTGGTCAGGATGGTTCAACATGGACTTTTGGCCAATGTCGCGGAGATATCGCTATTGAAGCTCCCACACCGATGTTAGGGAAAAACCGCACTCCTATTTCTTTTATGGAGTCTGGTAGCATTGCTAATGGTATTGCAACATTATCCTTCACTTATATGCAGGGATTTTCATCTAACTGTAATATGGATGTGATGGTTAATGGTAATGTCATTGCTACTATAACCACAAATGCTCAACAAAACGTGGTTCAGACGTTTGGTCCTGTAGATGTTAATGTTGCCGGGAACTTTGTTCTTAAGTTTGTCCAAAAGGATGCAAATGCTGGACAGATCGCTATTGATAACATCACATGGACAAGTATGTCAGGTGGATTCTTACCTGAGCCTTCTAACTATCCTACTAATTTTACAGCAACAGGAGGCATCTTCAGTGCCACACTCAATTGGGCTGATGCTGTTGGTGCACAGTTACCACAGAAGTATCTTATCGTAGCTGGTGAATCATCAACCTTAGGCGTTCCAGTTGATGGAACTCCAATCGAAGATGATGTTGATTTGTCAGATGGTAAAGGTGCAAAGAACGTTAGTTATGGTACAACCACATTTACTTTCAATAAATTAGAAGGTGGTAAGACCTACTACTTCAAGATTTATTCTTATACAAACAGTGGTAGCTATATTGATTATAAGACCGATGGTACTGTTCCTTCAGCTAATGCTACAACCGAAGACATGGTTACTATTTTCAACGAAGATTTTAACGATGGTGATATGAATGGTTGGACTCCTTACAGTGTAAGTGGTGATCAGGTTTGGGGTATTGACGCAACTCATGGAGTTGATAATACACCTTGTGCTAAGATGAGTGGTTACGCTACTGCTGCTGTAGTTAATGAAGATTGGTTAATCTCTCCATTAGTATACCTAAACAATTACCATAATGAGAAGTTAGTTTTCTATACAGCTTCAAATTATACTGGTCCTGCTCTTGAAGTATTAGTAAGTTCAAACTACAGTGGACAGGGTAATCCAAATATTTCAACATGGTCTCCTTTGACTGCTAATTTCTCAGCTGGTAGCTGGACATGGACACCATCTGGTTATGTTGATTTTAGTGGCTATGGTGACGCTGTTCGCGTTGGATTTAAATATACATCTACCAGTACTGAAGCTGCTACTTGGGAAGTTGATAATATCATGATTATTGGTGCTCTTGGTACAGGTGTTCCAGAAGTCAATGCTCAAGCAATGATTTCTGTTCGTCCTAATCCTGTTGTTGATGATATCAATGTCTATTTCAACGGAAACGGCACAGCTCAGGCCGTCCTTTATGATCTGACCGGAGCTGCTGTTGCTCAAGCTCAGCTTGTAAATGGAAAGAATACCATGAATGCTAACGGCCTCTCAACAGGTATGTATCTGTTAAAGGTTGTTTCTTCAGAAATGAAGCAGGTATACACTCAGAAGATTATCGTAAAGTAATAGTACTTTTCAGATAGATTTATAATAAAAGGCCGGGTTTCCCGGCCTTTTTTATTGAATGCTAAACCATAAATCAACTCTATCGTTGTTGAGATTAAATTCTAAGATAAGCTCTTGCATGAATATTACTTAAGGTCGGCCTCCCCAAAGTATTGTTTTCATTACTTGATAAACAGCTACACTTCCTAACGAATTTTCTAAACTTACCAAATAGATGGCATTATTAATGATTTTGTTTAACTATTTAGTTAGATATTTGTTCTTATATTTGAATAGCAATATATAGAGGGATGAATAATCTTTTTAACTTTGTCGCTGTTCTATTCTGCTTTACTTAATTTTGAGGAAATGGACATACTACTCGCCGCGCTTATTTATACTATAGCGACTTTAATTATTACTTATTTGGCCTGGAAAAAAAGGATTAGTTGGAAAAAGGCATTTTTACTATCACTTTTGTTGACTCCGTTTGCAGGAGCAATCTATTATTCGAATACGCATATTTTGTATACATACAAAGAGGCCAGATATAAATGTCAACGATGTGGGTTTTATTTCACAACAGAAAATGAGTACTGTCCACATTGTGCAAAGGATGGTGTTAAAGTCCCGCTTATAAAAACATATGCTACAATGACCTAGTTGTCTATGGTCATTTTTGTAATTTAGCCGGTAATCAACACAAACCAAGAATGATTTACCGGCTTCTGCTTTTTACTGTTTTTTTCTCTCTCTTCTGTTTTAAAGGGATTTCAAACCGATGCAATGAAAATGGTTATGCAGGTGTACATACTGAGCAATATCCAACTGGTTTTAACAAAGATTTATCGCCTATCAGGGATACTGTATATCTAAAAAATTGGGTTTTCTTTAATAGAAAAGATAGTGTTTTGAATCAGGCGACTGTGCCAGGAACAGTTCAATCTGATTTAATAAAATCAGGTATAATTGAGAATCCAGCCACCGGTAACAATGAACCTCGTATTCAGAATATTGGTCGACAGTTCTGGGTTTATAGAACAATTATTAACCTGGATAAAGTGAAGTTTAAAGAGCCTCTCTTGGTTTTTGAGGGGATTGATACTCATGCCGATATTCTCATTGATGGTATTAAAGTGGCAGAGTCGCACAATATGTTTGTTAAAAAGGAGGTATCGATTCCTTTAGCTTTCAGAGATGGTAATCATACTTTAGAAGTCAGGTTTTTCCCTGCTGAGCGATATGACTCGTTATCATTTCTTAAGGATAAGATTGGGAGAATACCAGATAAAAGAACTTTTAGTCGTAAGGCTGGTTATCACTATGGCTGGGACTGGGGTCCTAAAGTAGTTACGGTTGGTCTTTGGAAACCTGTATATCTAATTGAGAATTCAATGCCCCGTATTTCCAGTCTGAGGTTGAGAACACTGTTTGCTGATAAAAATGGAAATTCGGTATTAGAGTGCAATTCCAGAATTCAGGGTAGTAAGAAAGGGGTTTTTGACTTTCAATTGGTAATCGGTGAGTTAAATATTGACACTACTTTTTCTTTTAATTATGCAGGAGAAGATGTCCTGATTAAATTTCCGATTAAGGTCAGTGGAGGTAGACTTTGGTGGCCAAATGGTATGGGTGATCAGATACTATATTCTTCGGAGGCTAGAATTAAAGAGAATGGACTTATTCGATTTAGATTATCTCGTGACTTTGGGATTAGAACTATCACTTTAAACCGACAAAATGATTCAATAGGGAGCTCTTTCGAGTTCAGTTGTAATGGGGCTCCGTTTTTTGCAAGAGGTGCAAACTATATACCCGGTGAGATATTTCTTCCTTTAACTGGTTTACAAAAGCAGAAGCAGATGTTAATTATGTGTCGGCAGAGTGGCTTTAACATGATCAGAGTCTGGGGAGGAGGTGTTTATGAGAGTGATCGCTTTTATCAACTTTGTGATTCACTAGGATTAGTTGTTTGGCAAGATTTCATGTTTGCGTGTTACTTCTATCCGGCAAGTCAAGATTTTCTTGATAATGTAAAAGAGGAGGCAATTCAGCAGATTGAACGAATCTCTCAGTTTACCTCTCTGGGGCTATGGTGTGGAAATAATGAAGTTGATGAGGCATGGAAGAATTGGGGTTATCAGAAGGCATTAGAATATTCGGCTAATGACTCAATAGAGCAGGCCAAAAGGCATTATGCTCTGTTTGATGAGTTACTTCCTCAAATGGTCAAGAATTACGACCAGCATACCCCTTATGTCTCTTCTTCTCCGTTACATGGATGGGGAAGAAAAGAGAGTCTGACAGCAGGTGATCAACACTATTGGGGTGTATGGTGGGGAGAACAGCCATTTGAGATATTCAGAGATAAAACGGGACGATTTGCCAGTGAATATGGATTTCAAGCTTATCCCGATGCTAGAACAATAAATGACTGGTGTCAAGGTGTATGGCCTTTAAGTGATTCGGATCAGCTGCTTGCAGCTCATCAAAAACATTCAAGAGGTAGAGAGATTATTTCTAATACTATAAAGCAGTATTATAAACAGCCTGAGTCATTTGATCAGATGGTTTATCTGAGTCAGATTATCCAGAAGGATGCTCTCACAGTAGCCATAGAATCACACCGCCTCAGTTCTCCTAAGTGTTCTGGCACACTTTTCTGGCAGCTAAATGATTGCTGGCCTGTTACATCATGGTCGGTTCTAGATTATTACTTGAGACCCAAAGCGGCATGGTACTTCCTAAAAAGACTATTTGCTCCAATAATGGTAGGTGAAGGAGGTAGTACTCAAACTCCTATCCCAATGTTGGTTTCTGATTATGATTTGGATTCTTGTTTTGTCTCAATTACTGGTTATTCTCAGGCATCACAAGTAACAGTATTTGATCGTTTAGCGAATGTTAGAGAAAGAGAGCCTATTGTTTTGACCGCAGTGTCTGATCTTAGTAAATTTCTAAACAAAATGGGGACTACCCCTGACTTTCTAATCATTCAAATTGATTCTGCATATCTTGCAAAAGATAAAGGCTCTGCCGTCCAAGATTATCGATCTGATGCTGTATTTCCAATATCAAAAGTTACCAGCCGTAATGGGCAACCTCTTTATAGAATTGAGCCAAGGCTCACGGTTAAAGAGAAGGTTATTTGTAATTTGTCACCTACAGAGAAGGGAAATCATGATGCTAAGATCTTTTGTAGTATTGCTGGTAGTGGATCGACTTATACCATTGAACTGTGGTCAGAAACAATGATACCTGACTTGATCCTTTCATTAGATAATCGCACTATTGACTATAGTTGCTCAGATAATCAGATTTTATTGAATGGAAGAAGGACTATACAGATTAAGCTAGAGATTGAAATCGGGAAAGAAGAGCTTAGAAATAACTTACTATTTCGAAGCTGGTATATAAATAATGGCAAGCCAGTTCCAATTGTTTGGAGAGAGTAAGATGTCACCTGATATGTAGGATGGCATAATCTTAATTTGAAGAGTCTTCGGAGGTGATTTTACCACCTAAATCTTCTTTTATAGAGGTTTTATTTGGATCACCAGTATAGTAAATTGTACCTCCAGTACCAGCCTCTGCTGTGAGTTTCTGAGAAACAGAAATATTGACCTTCCCACCGGTATGAGCCGATGCCTTTGCTTCCTGGCTGATAAGATTTTTGGCATTAATTACTCCGCCTGTATGTGATTTAAAATCTATACTTTTCACTGTGCCGGAGAGTGTAATAAGGCTGCCTTGGGTTGCCTTACTCTCCAAAAAGCTGGCTTGAGTAGAGAGATTTATAGATCCACCATACTTTGCTATTAAAGATAGATTGTCTGCCTTAATAGATTCATTGGAAACTATAGAGGCTCCTGCCGAGCAGTTAATCTCTTTAATGGTTTTAAATGTAAGGTCTATGGTTGCTGGTGTCTGACTTGTTGATGAGAAGAGGTTACCTGATGTTTCTATTTTGAGTTGGCCATTTATAACTTCAATTGTAATTCTGTCTGAAGGAACATCACCATAATCAATTGTCAAAAATGGTTTATCTCCCTGTTTTAATTTTATTACAAAGTTACCGGAGACTAGTAAGGTATTATAGTTTTTGAGACTTATGGAATCCTTCTCTCCTGCCCGGGAGGTCATGAAAAGGAAAAGAATGCTAACTAATGTAATTGTTAATCGTTTCATTTGAGGTGAAATTTAGGATACTTGACTGCAAAATAATCAGAGCAGAATTACTTTAAATGTTAGGTTATGAGCATGGGTCATCAGACTCCTTCTTGTAATACGATATTTAACATTTCGTATTGTATCCATTCGTTGCAAAATTCGTGCAAAAGGCGTCAGATATCAAGAAAAGTACACCGATTACTGAATACCCGTATCAAATATGGATAGATTAATATATTATTGAATGAATAGAGATATCTTTGACATAAAAACATGTACGCAGGAGGGCATATATTATCATCGGCCTTGTTAGGGACAGTTGTTGCTAGAAAGGAGGGACTATCTATAAACAAGAGTATTTTCTGGATCATGCTTGGATCAGTAATCGATTTTGATCACATGTTAAGATACCGGTTAGATGATGGAGCAGCTAACTCGTTAGGTCTTCACTGGCTTCATATGAACATTGGCGTTCTGTTATTCACATTCTTTCTCGCCGCACTATTCTATAAGTCATGGCGTATCCCATTAGTTCTCCTTTCTGCGGGGGTTGTTCTTCATCTGGCTTGCGATTCTTTAGCCTTTATGTTAGATTATAGCTTTCTATGGCTTGGAATTATTGATGGATTAATGCTGATGGTTTTAATAGGGTTCTTTTATAGGCGAGATTCTGGCGTTAAGTCTCTAAAGATCTCGCTGTTCTTTTTTATGGCTGAGATTATCGCATCTGCCATCCAATTTTTGGTCGTTATCATAGGCGGGTTTAAGCCGAATGAGTTTTGGTGGGTTTATGGGATTTCTCCTTTGATGTGTGCTATAACAGCATTTCTTTTTTTGAATTTTAACGTGAGAAAGGCTGCAGAAGGTGGGTTATCTAAACAAAGCGAATACAATAAATCAAATCGATGAAGGTAAGTTTTAGTGAAAAGGCAGGGACATACGTAAGATACTTTGGCCACAGTGCCATTAGGTTTGATTTTAGTTGGATGCTTAACGGAGTCATCTATATAGGAACGGGACGTGCTCCCACTGAGGAGATGTATATAAACCAAGGTATGGGGAAGATTTACTGTCGTGCTCATACGACCGACTTTATGTATGCTAGCCGTGGCTATGAGTATAAAATCAAAAGATTGCTCAGGAGTTCAATGTCCCGGTTTAATCTGTTTATTGATGTTGGGGCATGTATAGGGGAATATTCGGTTTGGTTAGCATCGCAAGGTAAAACATGTATCGCCGTTGAACCAGTCAAGGATAACTTCTTAAGTCTGAATAAAAATCTTGTGTTAAATGGACTGGAAGATAGGGTTATCACGGCTAATGTAGCACTTAGTGACCATCAGGGGACAGCAGAGTTTGCAATAAGAACAATGAATAAAGGAGCTAGTGGCCTGGCCTCTTTTTTTGCTCCCGGTACAGGGGTCAGTGAAAGAGTTCCAATGACCACACTTGATGCTCTTTTAGAACAGCTTAATCCGGATTTGGATCAAGGTGTTGTGCTGAAGATTGATGCTGAACGGATGGAGGAGTGGGTCTTAAAGGGTGGAATAAAAAGCTTGCAAAGAATACCTCGATTGATGGTAATATTTGAGACTGCCCATTTAAAAAACAGGAAATCGCTTGAGTATATTTTTGATGAGATAGGTGAGTTTAACCATAGTTATATAGATTGCCTTAACTCACTTGCTGTAAAAGGTTCTTTTTAGTTCGTAGGCGCTTATACAGTGGGCAGAATAGCATTCCCCATAATCAGTGTGTATAGGCTATCTAGTTCTATTACCGACCATCTTTAACCCAATTCATTTAAACTACATTTCTTATTGATCACAGTTGTTGTCATCAATAAGAACCGAATGATTTTGTGAGGTTTTTAGACCAGCAGAGATTTTGGTTTCGGTTTGAAGAGTCTAACCAGAAGCGTAATAACAATAGTTAACCATCCTAAAGGATAGGGGATTAGGAATAGACCATACCACATTGGTCTTCCTGAGTTACCACCAAAGCCACCTAAAGAGGAGAGGAACCACATTAACGCTACACCTATAAGAATGCCTACTGTTGAAACAGTAAAGATGGTCTTATGACGATCATAAGTGAAGAGACTTACTGCAGAAAGTATTGTTGCTCCTGCTGCAATCAGAATCGATCCTTCTAAAGGATCAATTGCTCCGAGAAGAATAGCTGTTACTCCTGTATAATAGAGTATTCGCAACGTTTTAGGAGATACTTGCATGGCTAGTGTTCTTAATTATTGAACAAAGATAGAATAAGCGGTTTACCTAAGGTTAGTTTTTTCTATTTTTGCCGCAAATCACCTGCCTGTATCTGTGATAGATGAAACCACAACGAATACTGATTTTCATACTTACTATAACATCAATGCTTCTAATGCTTATGTTTATTAGCAAAGAGCATGATAGGGGTGGTGGTATCACAGAGGATGGTTTTATGGTATTTGGCAGTTTAATTAAATATCCTACAGTCAGTTCTTTCTTTGGATTTAAAGAGGAGGAGGTGATAAATACCAAAGCTGATAGCATCGTAGCTGAGGTGATAAAAATTCTTCCTGATTCTAATACCCGTAAGTTTCCTGATTTCTCTGATTTAGATACCTCCGAGGTTGTTCATATTTTATATCCTAATAATAAGTCCTCTTTTATTGAGAACCTGCACCAAAAACTTAATTCGAGTCACTGTAGGATTTTGCATTATGGTGATTCGCAAATAGAGGGTGATCGGATGTCGGGTTATATCAGAAACCGCTTGCAAGGAATCTACGGAGGTGGTGGCCCTGGTTTTATCCCTATCGTTCAGGTTTATGAACATCTTGCTATTCGAGTTTCTGCTATCGGTAACTGGAGTCGTTATGCTGCATTTGACCCGACTCAGAGGTTGCAAAAACATAAGGAGTACGGTATCTATGACTCTTATTCGAGGTTTACTCAACCTTACAACGGGTTAAGTGACTCAAATCAGATGGCTAATAAGACCCCATCCAAAGCCTCAATAGAGATAAGCCCTGATAGAAGAGCATATGAACGTCTTCAACGCTATTCTAATATTAAACTTCATTATGGGAACTCCCATCATGCGGTTAGTTATCGAGTTATCTCAGACGGAGAGGTGATTAAAGAGGGGGCATTGAATTCAAATGGTCTTTATCACTCTCTTGAAATTGTTCTAAATTCGACTCCTTCAAAGCTAGTAATTGAGTTGGAAGGTGTTGTCTCTCCTGATTTTTATGGGTTAACTATAGATGGGTTAGGTGGTGTTTCACTTGATAATATCGCTATGCGAGGTTGCTCCGGAACCGTATTTAGCAATATGAATGGCCAAGTCTTTGCTTCAATGGGAAGAGACTTAACTCCTGATATTATTATATTTCAGTATGGTGGAAATACTATTCCCTATGTGAAGGATTCTACTCAGGTGAGTGACTATGTGAGAGGGTTAATGCGACATATAAATTGGGTTAAAAAGCAATTGCCCGGAGTACAAGTGTTTTTTATAGGACCCTCAGATATGTCTACCCGGATTGGTGGAGAGATGAGAACATATCCATTGCTTCCATACATGGATAAAATGCTCAGTGAGGCTAATCTCTCAATTGGGAATGCCTATTGGAGTATGTATAAGGCAATGGGAGGAAGTGGCTCTATGCCTGAATGGGTCAAGCAAGGCCTTGCCGGCGATGATTATACTCACTTCTCACCAAAGGGTACTGGCGTTATTTCTGAGCTATTCTTTACGGCTCTGAGTCTTGATCTCGTAAAAAGAAAAAAATGAGCAAAAGAACACTGATTCAGATAATACTTTGTCTATTGACTGTTAACCTCTCAGCGTTGACCCGGGATACTTTATCACGACCTTTTCCGAATTTAGTTAAGTATGATTTGAATCAGCTCTATTATTCCAGTGAATCTGAGTCATTTCTTCGATTTCTAAATAAGTTGGAGTCCATTACAAATGGAGATACAGGTAAACTCTCCATCGTCCATATCGGTGGGTCGCATATTCAGGCCGATATTTATTCAGATCGCTTAAGACATCGCTTTCTTTCATTAAGCCCAGGTGTTTCCTCCTCAAGAGGTTTAGTATTTCCATTTCGAATTGCTCGAACGAACCAGCCAACCAACTATAAGTTTAACGGAGAAAAGTCAAGATGGAAAGGGTATCGTTCAACGCTTTTAAAGGACTCCTCTATCTGGGGCGTTAGCGGGATTACAGCAGAATTGATGTCAGATCATGATACTCTCTATTTTAATCCCTCTCCTAACGATAGCATAAATGATACTTTTCTTTTTGATAAAGTAAGAGTTTTCTATAAGGGTGGGGCCTCCAATCCCTCATTATCATTAAGCTCAGGAACCGACAAGGCTATTCCTGAAATTTATGATAGCATATCCTATTCTCAGGTTTTTCGATTTTCGAGGCCGGTAAGAGATCTTGTTATCTATTGTCCGCAAGAAAAAGTTGAGAATATTAATTCAAATCTTGTCGTAACTGATTCAATCTCCCTAATTGACTCAATTGCCCTTACTGATTCTA
>JAJTBW010000130.1 GCA_021286705.1 Sphingobacteriia bacterium | reverse complement strand
ATTTGATGAAGTGTTTTGGCCTTTTATTTTGGATGTCCCTGTGTCGAAGTCAGGAAAAAGGAGGTAATAATAAAGGATTCAAGGATTCAAGGATTCAAGATTGAGTGACACAAACTGTAATAAGATAAAAAAAGGAGCTATCTATACGATAACTCCTTAAAATATTATAGTAGAAGGTCTATTTCACTAATTTAAGGCAGTGTGTTTTGCCGTCAAACTGGATTTTAACGAGGTAGATGCCTTGTTTTAGCTCAGCTGTGTTAAATCTGGCGATTCCGCTCTTTTCGATAGTCTGGCTAATTAATTGTCCTTGGATTGTATAAAGTGAGATAATAGAGTTTGAAGGAAGACCAATAATAGTAGCTTGATCGTTTACTGGGTTAGGGAAGATAGTGATTGCATCACTAATTAACTCATCAATACTGACGGAGTCTGAACATTTAATAGTTGCTTTCCACCCTTGAGCAGCAGTACTTCCAGCAGAGAAGGCGAGGGTCAATGTGCCCTGATTATTGTTTGAGACGACTTTAGTGGGAATATTTGCTGCAGTATAGGTTCCAATGATTGGAGATAGAGTATCTGCTCCATTGAAAACTCTTAGTTTATCGGCTGTACCGCTTGTTTGCGGCGTTAACTGGAACTCTGTGAATTCAAGTTCGACCTGTTTTCCGGCGGTTGCAGACTTAAGGATCGTAACTTCTGACTTATTTGTAGCGTAAGGGTGGTCTGGACCTCCATTATCATAGAACCATCCACTACATGCTTCAATAGTTCTGTTGCCAGCTGCCCAATGATTACCAACCTCAATGAAAGCCTGTTTACTGTTAGTATTTGAATACTGAGAGTTTGAGGCAGTTAAGCTAACATCATAGACTCCTTCATTATAATAGGCTATATAACTAGGGTTCTGTATGGTTGACGCAGCTGGTGAACCACCGGTTAAGGTCCAAGACCAATTGGTTGGGTTTCCGAGTGATTCATCAGAGAAGTTAATGGTTTCATTGACTTCGATGTGGTTTTTGCTTGCATCAAAGAAGCTCCATACTCCAACAGGAACAAGTTGTACGTCAAGTTTAAGAGCCTGATAGTCGTTAACAGTCACATCGATAGTTTTAGTTACATAGCCATTGGCTGAGAATCTGAATTTCCATGTGCCAGCCTTAATAGGTCTGAAATATCTACCATCGTTATAAGAGTATACCCATGAGCTATCTGCATCATGATTTAAGACGAAGACCTCCGCTTTTACAGGTGCACCTGTGATGGTATCAGTGATAACACCTCTTACCCCATAAGTAGCCTGATACATATAACTCATAAATGAACGATAATTGTACTCCCAATGATCTTCAAGTTGGCTGGTTGGGAGGAGTTTTGTGTTAGAAATTTCGAGAGTAAATTCTCTTCCGTTTTGGAAATAGGTCATATAGTCTTGTCTACCGCCGACAGCACGATACCAATCATACCCATTAGTATAACCAACGCCAAAGTCACTCATATAGCCTGGTTTGCCATAGAATTGGCAGCTATCAGCATATTCTTTTGAAACAAGTATCCACCAATCTGTATCTGGATGTCTCTTAAACCATGTGTCCCATGGATAGTTTACAACCTCAGCTCCACCATGAGTATTGGCTGAAAGAATGATATGATGATCGTCTGCAAAGTTCATAAAGGCTTGCGTCTCAGGTTGCCATGCGTTACCGTCAGGATGTTGTCCACCTACTGGATCGGGATAGTTTCTGTTCAAATCAATGCTATGGGCATTATATCTGGTCGCTCCATTAACACTGCTATTGCCCCCGTGGTAGGTACCATCAGGATTAGCTAAAGGAGCGATATAAATGTCAAGATTATCAACTAGTGAGGTAACCTTGGGATTGGTGCCATAGTTACTAAGTAAATAGTCGATTAAATGCATTAATAAAACATAACCAGTGGTCTCATCGCCATGCATTGTTCCTGAATATAGAAACTCTGGATTACCTGAATTGACGTTTGAGTGAATCTTTGCAACTAAGAGCTTTCTTCCCTGAACTGTTGTCCCAATCTCTAAAATTGAGCAGAGGTTGGGGTAATTCGTATGGAAGTCATTCATTATCTGAATAAATCCTTCATAAGTAGGATAGTAATTCCACGTATTGGTTCCTTTTATCTCACTAGGCCCTTTAATAAGTAAGTTCTCATCAGTAATGCCAGGAGCTGGTAGTTTGGTAAAGGTAATACCCAGTTGTTGGAATTTCTCCATCTCTTTTACGCTGGCATAAGCAAAGGCATTGTCTCCTTTAATATTATCTATAGAGACCATGGTTCCTGCCTTCATTAATAGCTCGGGCGATGGTATTGTGAATTGGAAATAAATCTCTGGCCTGTCGCCAAAGAGCTCTTTGAGGTTGGCTTTGCCATTCTCATAACTCTGTGCAGTTAGTGTATAACCTGCAAAGATGATGACTAAAAGTAGTAAAAAGCGTGATCTCATTAGATTGAGAAATTTGGTGATATTATTTATAAGGTTATTCTTTGATAAAATCAATTTGATGCTTGATGTTTTGCGCCACAGTATCATTTACTCTAGCGAGAGGAAGTCTGACATTTCTTAAACAGATCCCCTGATAAGCTAAAGCCTCTTTTACGCCGGCAGGACTTCCATCGGCAAAGATTTGATTAACTAATTCAAAGGTTAGTCCATGTAATCTTCTGGCTTCAGCATAGTCACCGGATAATGATTTGCGTACCATTTCAGAGTATGTAGCAGGAACCGTGTTGGCAACTGTACTGATAACGCCTTTTGCTCCTAGTGCTATCAAAGGAAGAGTCATGTTATCATCGCCCGAAAGTAATACGAAACCTTTTGGGGCATTCATCATGATTTTGAAACATTGGTCAGCATTACCAGATGCCTCTTTGATAGCAATAGCATTGGGACAATCATTGATGATTCGTAGAGTTGTGTCAGCAGTCATGTTTACTCCAGTACGACCAGGGACATTGTAAAGGATGACTGGTATAGGTGATGCTTCACAAACCGCTTTGTAGTGTTGGTACAGTCCTTCTTGCGAAGGCTTATTATAGTATGGTGTTACTGATAAAATGGCATCGATACCTTTTGGTACTCCTTTCACCTGACTAATTACAGCGGCAGTATCATTACCGCCAATGCCTAAGACAGTGGGGCGTCTCTTGTTATTGACAGTAAGAATGGTATTTATAACCTCTTTTTTCTCTTCATGGGATAATACAACTGATTCGCCGGTGGTTCCAAGGATAACTAAAAACTCACAGCCACCAGTTATGCAGCGTTCTGTGATAGTTTTTAAAGCTTCAAAATCAATAGTTAAATCAGATTTAAAGGGAGTAATCAGAGCTACCCCGGTTCCTGAGAAATTGCCATTCATTGTTAGTGATTTTTAAATATTGATAAGGTATCTTTTATTAATTGAAATCTAGTGGATATTGGGGTAAGTGGATCACAAATAACGAGTAAATCACCATAGTAGTTAGATGAATCAGTGGTTGCTACCCGAAATTTTGAATTACTGTATACGGTTGCTTGGCTTGATATAAGGAGGGAAGGAGAACAGAGATTTAGAAGAATATCTGATTGACTTTCGGTGAAATGTTTAAGAAGAGAATGAGGGTTTTTAAAGACAGATTCAGTCTGTTTCTTGGTGAATAGGAAGAGATCGTCCGAAATTTCATTGATATTAACGTACGAAGGTATTTTTTTTGTAGAAAAGAACATTGCAACCTGAACTTCTTTCCCTAATGACTTAAGCGTTCCTATAAGGTTTAATATCTCGTTGTAAGACTCTTCTGTTTCTACACTAACCGTTACCTGAATAAAATGTGCTTTCTCTATAGTAACAGGTTTAATAGTTCCTTTCCTTTGTCGCTCACTCTTTTGTAAGTGAGCGTATGCTTTGCGAATTCTGTATTTTTTTAAAAAAATCACTGTGATTATTTTAAATTTGTCATGCGAGTGTTTCGAACACGCAATTAGAAATCAAAGTTAATAAATAGTTTGCTGGCAACCTGTTTTACTTTGCTATCAGTAAACTATTCCCAACTGACTTGGAAGCTTAACGATACACAAATTTCTTTATTTTACATCCTTATGGCTATTCGTCTTACTTTTCTCGGAACCGGAACTTCGCAGGGTGTACCCGTGATTGGTTGTAATTGCCAAGTCTGCTCTTCATGGAATCTTGCTGATAAGCGTTTAAGATCTTCCTTGTTGATTTCTGTGGATAACAAAACATTTGTTATTGATGCAGGTCCTGATTTTCGTCAGCAGATGCTGCGTTGCGGCATGTCTAATATTGATGGAGTCATAATTACTCATGCTCATAAAGACCATATTGGTGGCTTAGATGATTTGAGGGCATTTAATTTTTTAAACCATAAGCCTGTTCAGGTATGGGCTACTACCGATGTGCAGCAGATTATCAGGCGTGATTTTGACTACGCATTTGCTCTTGTCAAGTATCCAGGGGTTCCAGATCTTTCACTAAACACAGTTGAAAAAAGTCCTTTCCTTGCTGCCGGTTTTGAATTTATTCCAATTGATGTCATGCACCATCAACTACCTGTTAAAGGATATCGATTTAAAGATATCGCTTACATTACTGATGCCAGTTTTATCAACCAAGAATCAATTGACCTGCTTAAAGGACTCGATTTGTTGATTATTAATGCTTTGAGATTAAAGCCACATGTATCCCATTTTAATCTTGACCAAGCTTTAGAGGTGATTGTGAAAGTTAATCCAAAGCAAGCTCTCCTAACACACATAAGTCATGGATTAGGTTTGCATGAGATTGTTAATAGTCAGTTGCCTTATAATGTTTCTCTGGCGTTTGACGGCTTAACATTGTCTATCTGAGCTTTTATGCTAAGCTTGCCTTTGCCTTCCGAAATAGCTTTGTTAATTAGAAGTTGAATGAGTTTCTTGGCCTGACAAGTTTGGCTTCTTTCTTATCCTGAATAATCAAATTTAAGTAATATGTATTGTTATGAGACACTTTAGTCGTCTCATTGTCTCTTTATGACTAATCTGTAAACTGGACGAAGTGTGACTTTGTTATATTAAAATAATTTACTAACTGTTTATAAAGAAACTCTAAGTGCTTGTTTGTCTGTAAAGTTAGAAGTGTATGCAACTCTTTGATATATAGCAAGAATTTGTTATGCCTATTTTTTTTGTTAAAGAGGTTGCTTCTGTGATTAAATAAGTTTTTATAAACCAAAGGAAATGCTATTTTTGCACGCCTTTTATAAAATCTTACAATTAAATTAATTTTATTATGAAGAAAACTAATCATTTACGTTTACTTTTCTTACTCAGTTTGTTTTCTCTCTTCATTACAACAGGAGTCAACTCACAAAACTTTGTAGAAATCGGTTCAGGTGTAGTTTCCACTACGCTACCTCCTTACACTATATGGAATTATAGTTGGAGTGGTCAGATTTACAATCACACTGCTTTAGGTGCAGCTAAATCAATTACTAAGATTGGTCTAAACTGTGTATCTGGAAACAGGACGGTTACAAATCAGAAGATCTATATGAAGTTATCTACTGATGCTGTCTTCTCAAATGCTAATTATGAGAATCCAACAGCCAATGGTTATACTTTGGTTTATGATGGTCCAATCACTTTTAACCTTGGATGGACTGAAATCCAACTAATTGCTCCTTTTGCCTATGATGGTACGAAGAATATCATTATATTCTGGGAAAATCGATCAGGTGTTCAATCTTATACTGGTCCTAATTTTACATCCACAAGTTCAACTATCAATGATACAAAAGACTTTGGGCAGGATGCAACTTTTCCAGGAGTTGGTACTTCTGGTTATCTTAACCCATACCCAAGTGCCTTACCTAACATGAGGTTCTATTATACAAGTACTGGCCCTGCCACTCCAAGTACACCAATTCCAGCTGACAATGCTAAAAGAGTATTCGTGTCTACTCATTTATCCTTTACTCTGGGTGCAAATACGACTAGCTATGACCTTTATTTTGGTTTAAGTGAGGCTACCATGACCAAGGTTGTTGACAATGCCCCATGTACTGCCGGTGTATATTCATATACTCCTGCTGCGTTATTAACTGGTGCCACTTCATATTTCTGGAAAGTTGTAGCTAAGAATGGTGCTACATCAGAAGTTGGCCCTGTTTGGGATTTCCTTACAGAGCCTGTCGTTTATAGCTTCCCTTACACTCAGACATTTGAAGATTCAACTATATTCAATTCTTATCCTAATGATCCACTTTGGATTATTAACCCTGAGTTTTCATGGTATAGAAGTAATGAAATTGTACATTCCGGACTATCATCAGCTAAGTCTTTCAGTCTTAGTACAACATCTACTAATATCATGCAATCACAGCGCTTTATTCTTCCTGCAAGTCAAAAGTTGAGTTTCTTCTGGAAGAACGCTGATGCTAAAGTGCCTAACCATGATACCACCTATGTACAGGTAAGTACTAACGAAGGTCAATCATGGATTACTCTTGGTATTTTGTGTGCCCCGGTTGCTAGCGGTTGGGAAGAAAAGAGCTATGATATTTCTCCTTATGCCGGTAATAACTTCTACTTCAGATTTAAATACAGAACTGATAAGACTACTAGTGCTGAATCAATTTTTATTGATGACCTATCAATAACTCAAATTTCAGGTACCTCCTCTTTATCAGTTACTCCTTCAACTCAGAATGTTACTTCTCCTTTAGGAACAACCTCTTTCACAGTTACAAGTAATATCGCTTGGACAGCAGTTTCAGACCAGACATGGTGTACTGTTACTCCTTCAGGAACTAATAATGGAACTATTCAGGCAAATTATCTTGAGAACACCTCAACTACCCCAAGAACTGCAAATATTACGGTCTCTGGTGTTGGTGTTGCTCCAGTAACTGTATCTGTTGTTCAAGCAGGTGTCTCTTTGGCTTTAGCTGTAACCCCTGCTAATCAGAATGTACCTTATACTACTGGTAGCACAAATTTCACGGTCACTAGCAATGTTAACTGGACAGCCATAAGCAATAGCACATGGTGTACCGTAACACCTTCTGGTACTGGAAATGGTACTTTAACTGCTAACTATACAGAAAATACAGATCCTGCACAACGCATTGCAAATATCACTGTTTCTGCTCCCGGTATTGCTGATGTTATTGTTACTGTTACTCAAAATGCATTTGCCTCAACACTTACTGTTAGTCCTTCGAACCAGAATGTTACTTCAGCAGCTGGGGTAACCAGTTTTACTGTTACTTCAAATTCAGCATGGACAATCTCAAGTGACGCCTCATGGTGCACTGTTCCAGCCTCAGGTACAGGAAATAATAACTTTAATGCTACCTATGAAGAGAATACTACAATAAATCAACGGATAGCTAATATTACGGTTTCAGTTCCCGGTATTGCAAATGTTGTTGTTACCGTTACTCAGGCTGGTAAAACACCTGTATTGAATGTTACTCCCGCTTTACAACAAGTTAGTGCTAGTGCTGGTAGTACCTCTTATACTGTTACTTGCAATGGCGATTGGTCTGTTCAAGCCAATGCTTCATGGGTAACTGTTCCTGCCAATGGAAGTGGAAACGGTACTCTTAACGTTCAGTATGATGCTAATTCAGGAGCAGAACGTATGGCCGATATCACCATTACTACTGCCGGTCTTGCTCCAGTGGTTGTTCAACTTAAACAAGATCAATTTATAGGAATTGATAACTTAAATCTTGATCAGTTCAATGTTTATCCAAATCCTTCAACTGGTTTGTTTACTTTGAAAAATAACAGCAGCAGTTTAATTAATGTCTCTCTTGAAGTGGTTAATCAATCTGGAAATGTTGTTTTATCAACTGGTGAAATCGCTCTTGGTGAGTATGTCATTGACTTGACTAACCTACCTAAATCAATGTATTTCTTACGCATTAAAGGTCATAATGGTGTAGCCTCTTACAAATTGGTTACTAAATAACTTCCACCTTTACAATAAAAAAGGCTACCCTTTACGAGGGTAGCCTTTTTTATTGTAAAGAGATTCTTGTAATCTTCGAACTGAGTTAATCTACTAAACTTATTGATTCTTCAATTTGCATTTAAACGCTGATGGCGCAATTAAAAAACTATTTAACCTCTTCATCATTTTTATACTTGAACTTGGTTTTTTTACCATTCTCGTCATACTTAATCCAGTTTCCCTCTCTTACACCTTTGATGTATTGACCTTCTAATAATATCTTCCCATCTTTATCGAACTCCTTATATGATCCTTCGGCTACACCATTAACATAAGTTTGTACAGAGGCAATTTTTCCAGAAGAGTAGTAAGTCTTAGATTCCCCATTTAGGTCTCCATTAGTGTAGTTGTTTTCTGCAATAACTACCCCGTCTGTGTTGTACCAGGTAGTAACACCATCTCTTTTGTTCCGGATATAGTTTGATTGTTCTTGCAGCTTTCCATTATCATAATAGATAAGTTTGTTGCCATTAACCTCATTGTTCTTATAGTCTATTTCAGCCATCTTTCTGCCTCCTATAGCGTAGTTGGTTGATCGACCATAGAGTTTATCATTAACAAATCGCTCCTCAACGGTTAGATAACCTCGTTGATCCAATGCCAGGTGAATTCCTTCTCTTTTTCCTTTGACATAAGTCATTACATCCAGAACCATTCCGTTTGAATGGTAGGTGGTCCATATTCCATCCTTAAGACCATCTACATAATAACCTTTTTCAGTGTTACGATTTACAATCTCTTTCCAAAATCCCTGTTTTAAACCTTGATTATCGGTTTTATTAGAGAGACTGTCTGTTTGTGCCACAATGGTAGAAAGAGTGAAAAACGCAACAAAAGTAAATAGTAATCTCATGATAGATCTGTTTTTAGTGAATTGAATTAAACGGTTACTTATTTATATCTATAGGTTAGGTATTAATAGGTTCTGCATAAAGTTCATGAGCCTCTGCCTTGATAATTTTAACATGGATAAGGTCCCCTTGATTAATGCTTTTAAACTTAGTGCTTATATAGACTTCATTGTCGACTTCTGGAGAGTCATAAATGGAGCGTGCACAGTAGTTTTCTTCATCAAGGCTGTCAACAAGTACCTCCATGGTGGTTCCAACAAATCGTTGATTATTATCAAACGAGATTGATTCCTGGAGTTCCATCAGTCTTTGACTTCGTTCCTGTTTAATCTCTTCAGAGATGGTATCTCCCAGAGGTTCTGCGGGGGTGTTTTCTTCGATACTATATGTGAATACACCTACACGATCGAATTTCCATTTCGAGATGAATTCAAGAAGTTCATTAAATTCTTCCTCTGTCTCTCCTGGATAGCCAACAATAAAAGATGTCCTTATAGCAGCATGGGGAAGCTTTTGACGGAATAGGGCAAGTAACTCTTCTATTTCTTTCTTTGAAGAACTCCTTCTCATGGATTTTAATATCCGATCATTTATATGTTGAAGAGGAATGTCTAAATAGGGGCAAATATCTTTCCGCTGACTCATTAAATCAAGTAGATCGATAGGGAAGGAGTGAGGATAGAGATAGTGGAGCCTAATGCGCTTAAATAAGCCAAGATCACTCAATGATCTTACCAGTTCCGTTAGCCTTTGCTCTTTGTAAAGATCAACTCCATACCATGTAAGATCTTGGGAAATGAGTAGAAGCTCTTTAACTCCAAGATTTGCCAGATTCTTTGCCTCCTCAAGTAATGATTCAATCGACCTGCTCTTATGCGGGCCTCGAATCATCGGGATTGCACAAAATGAACAACTTCTATTGCATCCTTCAGCAATCTTCAGGTAAGCAAAATGTTTAGGTGTACTTAGATGCCGTTCACCAAGTAATTCGATTTTATAATTTGCACCATTATCCTCAATGATCTTTTTATCATCGTTCACTCCATACCATGCATCAACTTCGGGTATTTCCGATTTAAGCTCGTTCATATATCTCTGCGACAAGCAACCGGTAACCACTAATCGATCTATTGCACCCGCCTTTCTCGCTTCTGCAAATTGAAGGATCATGTTAATCGACTCTTCTTTTGCGTCACCAATAAAACCGCAAGTATTTATAATAACAGTCCCGCCTTTTTCAGCTCCATCATGTGTTGTTGAAAAACCTGCTGCATCAAACTGCCTTAACAGTCTTTCTGAATCTACAACGTTCTTTGAGCAGCCTAATGTGACGATGTTAATTTTATTCTTATTCTTCATTGATCTAATGCTGTGCTAAATGAGCAAGATTTTTTGATAGTTGATTTGCCTTTTCAATACACTCTGTCTGATCGAGCCCAAGAATCTTCCTATCGACCACAATAAATGAGCCATTTATCATTACATGTTTAACATCTGTCGAGTTTACCGCATACACAAGATGTGAATAGTAATCGAAACAGGGTGTCAAATGAGGAGCATTAAAGTCGATAAAGATAAGATCGGCCCATTTCCCCTTTTCGAGTGAACCAGTATATTGTCCAACGCCTAAGGTCAAGGCTCCTCCAATGGTGGCACTTCTGACTATCTTTTTTGCATTCATAGCCATAGGATTGTTCGATATCAATTTACTAACAAGGGCACTTGCGTTCATCTCTTTAAATAAATCAAGAGTGTTATTAGATGCAGCACTGTCAGTGCCCAATGAGAAAAGAGAGCTATTGTCAGTTATATACTCCGTATTGGCAAATCCACTGGCAAGTTTCATATTACTCCTTGGGTTATGGACAATGCCAACATTTGATGAGATAAGACGATCAAGGTCATATTCGTCAGGATGAATTACATGAGAAGTAACTACATTAGGTCTTAATAGTCCGGCCTTCTCTATTAATCCAGTAGCAGAGAGTCCATATTTCGCTTGTATCTCTCTTTCTTCATTTTCCGTTTCAGAAAGATGAATTTGAACAGGGATATTATGCTCCAGGGCAAATCGATTTGCTTTAGAGAGAAGTTCTGGTGAACAGGCATACGGGGAGTGAAGGGCAACTGAAACTCGAATCAAAGAGTCGTTCTTATACCTTGTCAGGAGTGATTCGGTGCGATTGAATGTTTCAGTATTGGTTTGGCATGAAGGGGTTGGAAAGTCTAAAAGTGCTTCACCTAGCAGAACCCTAATGCCAGCTGATTTACATATTTTAGCAGTAATCTCCTCAAAGAAGTACATATTGGCAAATGATACTGTACCTGATAGTAGCATTTCAGCCACTGCTAGTTTTGTTCCAATCTCAACATTCGTCTCGTTGATAAATGCGGCTTCTGCAGGCCAGATATGGTCTTCGAGCCACGATTTTAAAGGAAGATCATCTGCCAGTCCTCTGAAAATAGTCATAGCAGCATGGGTGTGCCCATTAATCAAGCCTGGCATAATTACCATACCCGAGGCATCAAACTGCTCACTGGCTGGCAGGCTATGACTTAATGAACTGAAGATAGGCTCATCCATGCTGCCTATTTCACTTATAAGATTGTGTTCTATAAAAAGGAAGCCGGAATTAATTACTTGATTCTGATCATTAACTGTCAGGATTGTTGCATTCCGGATAAGCAACCGATTACTATTCATTAGATTTCGCTTTCCGAAATTTCTATCATTACAATCTGATAACCCTTAAGGATTTCCTTAGCGGCATGACCAATGCCAGCGAAAACTGAAAGCATTCCAAATGAAAAGAAGACTATGGCCAAGGGCGATAGGAAGATGATATCAGGTAGAAAGTAATGACTACCAATTGATAATGATGCGAGAATAAAGAATCCAACAGCGAGTGTGTAGAAGAGAACCGCATTTCTTACTAAACCTATACGATACGCAAATTTGGTGATCTGTAGGTTTATAGAGTTTAGTCTTTTAAGTTGATCCTCATTCAGATTGCTCTCTTTTTTAATAGCTGCAAGTTTTCGCTTCTCCTCTTCCAGAACTCTAATCCTATTTACTACAATGCTGTATTTGTTGTTGATTCCTAGGAGTAATAGACCACATGCTGAGATCATTATGCCGGGAGCTAACATGGCTTGAATTAGGTCTACTGTCTGGATGTTTATTAAATCTTGTATCATTTTGATGAATTTTTTGCAAAGATACTTTGTTTCCTGACTTCGACACTTTTATAGAGCATGTTTTGTATTACACTGATAAACAATAATCTAAAAACACAAGGACACTCTTTTGGGTGTCCCATAGTAAAATTAACCCATTTTGTGCCGTAGCCAGCAGCAAATAGCCAATAGCCAATCTTTGAATTTTGAATCACAGATTACATTTAACCACGAAAAACACTAAAAACACGAAATTCTTTATCTAGCAGTTTTCGTGCCTTTCGTGCTTTTCGTGGTTTAAATGATCTCTATCAACATCTTTTCAACATCTCCTCGACATCTCCTCAATATCCCCTCTATATCCCCTCTATATCCCCTCTATATCCT
>JAJTBW010000129.1 GCA_021286705.1 Sphingobacteriia bacterium | reverse complement strand
GGAACAGTGGAACAGAAGAGAATGAGACAGATACAAAGGATACAGTGGTTTCGACTTCGCTCAACCACCGGATCGCTGCCTGAGCGGAGTCGAAGGCGAGAAAGAAGTAAAGACAAGGGATTAATAACAGGTGAATCATGAGAAAAGTTCGGGAATGAAACACTCATTTTACCATCTTTGATCAAAGCCAGCAATGCCAGAAAAGCTTTGCACAAGAAGTAAAAAACCACCACCTAACTAAGTGATTACTTAGGATGATCAAAATCAATCAAGAGATGCTAAAGACATAAAACTCATCTAAGATTTAACCCTATAATAGATTAACGAAATATCAATATATATTTGCAATGAAAACTCGAGGTTCGTAGGATCGAACTAGTTGCAATTATTACAATCAGAATTAAAACTCATCAGTTTATTACAAACTAGTTACCAAGATCAATAAATTCAACTAAAGCTTGATCGTCAATCAAAAGAGTCTGGAAACGAATAACCGAGCATTATAAAGGGCAGAGAAAAGAGCTAAAAAAAAACCGATATAACTACAAATGAAAGACTTATCACTACATATATTAGACGTAGTACATAACTCAATCAGTGCCGGGGCAAAACTGATAAAAATCGAACTTATACAAGATGAGAAAAAGGATCTTTTAGAGTTAACTATTGAAGATAATGGCAAGGGCATTCCGGCAGATAAACTTGATAAAGTTGCTGATCCATTTTTCACCACACGGACAACACGAAAGGTAGGATTAGGCTTACCTCTGCTAAGGATGAATGCTGAACGGACTGGTGGTACTTTTTCAATTGAATCGACAGAAGGAGTTGGCACAAAAGTAAAAGCTAGTTTCGGGTTGCATCACTTAGACAGACCTCCGTTAGGAGATATGGCCGGGGTTATGAGCATGCTGGCCAGTAGCTATTCAGATCGAGAATTTAATTACCATCATATCACACCCGAAGGTGAATTTGTTTTTGACACCATAGAGGTTAAAGAAGCACTAGACGGGGTACCGATGACAGAGGTCTCTGTTGTTAAATATTTAGAAGAATTTATCACAGAAAATCTTGCTGAAATCAAAATCATAGAATAAATTTAACAACTGTAAAACAATCACTTAGGACAAACCTTATTTAGACTGATTATAAATTTGTGTTATCAGCATAACATTGTTAAGAAATTCACAGCGTTATATTGATAATACGATTCATTTAGGGTAATTTTGCAGACTGATTGTTTCTATAACGATTTGTAAAACAAAAATTTGAAAGATAGTTATAGTAGAATAAAATCAAAGAAAAAACAACCAAGGTATTATGACAAAGATCAAATCATTGGCCGATCTGCGCCGGGTAAAAGATGACCTTCAGGAGAAGATCCGTTTGAGGGAGAATGCTGACAACCCAGAAAAGCTTGTGCAGATAAAAGTAGGAATGGCCACAAGTGGTATTGCTTCTGGAGCGAAAGAGGTTATGAGCTATCTAATTGAAGAGCTTGACAAGCGTAATGTTGAAGCTGTAGTTTCACAGACAGGTGACATGGGCTATTGCTATGCAGAGCCTACAATCGAAGTTATTCTGCCAGGCAAAGAGCCTGTTGTCTTCGGAAAAGTTACACTGAAGAAGGCAGATGAAATCATCGAGAAGTATATAAAGAACGGGGAGTTGGTTGATGGAATCATCCCCAGAAACTACGAAACCATCGAATAACTTAACGGAAGCAATTAAACATGGCAAATTATAAAATGCACCTTCTGGTGTGTGGCGGAACAGGCTGTCGTTCAGCTGAAAGTGACGCAATCGTTGATAGTTTAAATAAAGCAATAGCTGACCGTGGTTTAGAAAACGACGCAAAGGTTGTTATGACCGGATGCTTCGGCTTCTGTGAAAAAGGTCCTATCGTAAAGGTTCTTCCCGACAACACCTTCTATACTCAGGTCACTCCTGCCGATGCAGAAGAGATTGTTGCTGAGCATATCTACAAAGGTCGTCGTGTTAACCGTTTGCTCTACATAAATCCTGAGAGTCAGGAGCATGTTGAAGACTCAAAACATATGGGTTTCTATCGCAAACAGATCCGTATTGCTTTACGTAACTGTGGATTTATCGATCCTGAAAATATTGAAGAATATATTGCCCGTGATGGTTATAGCGCTTTAGGTAAGGTTTTAACCGAGATGACTCCTGAAGAGGCTATCCAATCTATCATAAAATCTGGTCTCCGTGGTCGTGGTGGTGGTGGATTCCCTACCGGCCTAAAATGGGATATCACCAGAAAGGTTGCTGCTGAAAAGAAATATGTTGTTTGTAATGCTGACGAAGGTGACCCAGGTGCCTTTATGGATCGTTCAATACTTGAAGGCGACCCCCACAGCGTTATTGAAGCTATGGCTATCAATGGTTATTGCACCGGCGCAAGCTATGGTTTAGTTTACATCAGAGCTGAATACCCACTTGCCATCAATCGTCTAAAAACCGCAATAGGTCAGGCCCGTGAATACGGTCTTTTAGGTAATGGCATCTTAGGCACTGATTTCAGTTTTGACATTGAGCTTCGTTACGGGGCAGGTGCTTTCGTCTGCGGTGAAGAGACAGCATTGATTCATTCAATGGAAGGTATGCGCGGTGAGCCAACCTTCAAACCTCCCTTCCCATCAGAAAGTGGCTACCTAGGCTACCCAACCAACGTTAACAACGTTGAAACCTACGCTAATATCCCCGTTATTATAACTAAGGGTCCAGAATGGTTTGCCTCTATCGGAACTGAGAAATCAAAAGGCACTAAAGTTTTTGCACTTGCCGGTAAGATTAACAACGTAGGTCTTATTGAGGTTCCAATGGGAACTACCCTTCGTGAAGTAATCTATGAAATTGGCGGTGGCATTAAAGATGGTAAAAACTTTAAAGCTGTTCAGACTGGCGGTCCTTCAGGCGGTTGCTTAACAACCAAGCACCTTGATACACCAATCGACTATGATAACCTTCTTGCAGCTGGCTCAATGATGGGTTCAGGCGGTATGATCGTTATGGATGAAGACGATTGTATGGTATCAATTGCTAAGTTCTACCTTGAGTTTACAGTTGAAGAATCATGCGGAAAATGTACTCCTTGCCGTGTAGGTAACAAGCGTCTCCATGAGATTCTTGAGAAGATTACCCGTGGTGAAGGAACGATGAAGGATCTCGAGAAATTACGTAACCTCGGACAAGTCATTAAAGACACAGCACTTTGCGGCTTAGGACAGACTTCACCCAACCCTGTATTAAGTAATCTTGATAACTTCTGGGATGAGTTTGTTGAGCACGTAACAGAGAAGAAATGTCGTGCAGGACAGTGTAAACACCTCCTTCGTTATGTGATTGAGCCCGATGCTTGCGTAGGTTGTACAGCCTGTGCACGTAACTGCCCCGTAAACGCTATTACCGGCGAAAGAAAGAAAGCCCACGAGATCAATCAAGAAATCTGTATCAAGTGCGGTGCATGTGTAGAAAAATGTAAATTCAACGCCATCTTTGTTCGTTAAAATTGGTTCTTCTGAATAAAAAACAGAAGAGTTTAACTTCAACGCTAAGCACGAAAAAATAATGGAACTTATCAAATTAACCATAGATAAAAAACCTGTTGAGGTAGAAAAAGGAACCACTATCCTACAGGCTGCCCGTAAGATTGGCATTGACATTCCTACTCTTTGCTATTTCTCGTTGGGTGACATGAAGATCGAAAACAAGCCAGGTGGATGCCGCGTTTGTGTTGTCGAAGTAGAAGGCCGTCGTAATCTGGCTCCTGCTTGTGCAACCGAATGTGCCCCTGGAATGGTTGTTCGTACTAATACAATTAAGGTTTTAAATGCCCGCAGAACCGTGGTCGAACTGATCCTATCAGACCACCCATTTGATTGTCTGGTTTGTGCTAAATCAGGTAACTGCGAACTTCAAGACCTTGCGCATCGTCTCGGTATCCGCGAAATCTCTTACCAAGGCGCTCAAAGCCACTACCGTAAGGACACCTCACCCGCTATCATCCGTGACGTTGACAAATGCGTAATGTGCCGTCGTTGCGAAATGATGTGTAATAAAGTTCAATCAGTAGGCGCTCTTTCAGCCATTAACCGTGGATTTGAAGCAGTAGTTGCTCCTGCTTTTGAAATGGACTTAGAAAAGAGTGTTTGTACCTATTGCGGACAATGCGTAGCTGTTTGTCCTACTGGTGCACTTACCGAAGTTGACCATACCCGTCAATTAATTGCTGCTCTTGCTGACCCAACAAAGACTGTCGTTGTTCAAACAGCCCCTGCAGTTCGCGCTGCTCTAGGTGAGGAGTTTGGAATGCAACCAGGTACTCTGGTAACTGGCAAGATGGCAGCAGCTCTTCGTGAGTTAGGTTTTGACTATGTATTCGATACAGATTTCGCAGCCGACCTTACCATTATGGAAGAAGGTACCGAACTGTTAGGTCGCTTGTCAAAGCACTTAGCTGGCGATAAAGATGTAAGACTTCCTATTCTTACATCATGCTGCCCAGGCTGGGTAAACTTCTTCGAGCATAACTTCCCCGAACTATCAGACGTACCATCAACCGCTCGCTCTCCGCAGCAGATGTTTGGTGCCATCGCTAAGACCTACTTTGCAGGCAAGATCGGTGTTGACAGAAAAGACCTTGTAGTTGTCTCTATCATGCCTTGTTTGGCTAAGAAATATGAAGCTCAACGTCCTGAATTCGCCACCAACGGAAATCCTGATGTCGACTTCTCTGTTTCAACACGCGAGTTAGCTGCCCTGATTAAAGAGGCTAATATTGATTTCAACACACTTGCTGAAGAAGATTTCGATAATCCTTTAGGCGAATCAACAGGTGCTGCAGTCATCTTCGGAACAACCGGTGGTGTAATTGAAGCAGCAGTCAGAACAGCTTACGAAGTACATACCGGTAAAAAACTTGAAAAAGTTGACTTCGCCGAGCTACGTGGCTTAGATGGCATTCGTCAGGCAACCATTGATTTCAATGGATTACCAATTAATATTGGAATTGCACACGGATTAGGAAATGCCCGTCAACTACTTAATGATGTTCGCGACGGAAAATCTCAATTCCATGCTATCGAAATCATGGCTTGCCCCGGTGGCTGTATTGGTGGAGGTGGACAACCGCTGCACCATGGGAACTCAGCTATCTTAAAGGCTCGTCAAGCAGCCATATACAGAGAAGATAGTTGCAAACCCATTCGCAAATCACATGAGAACCCCTATATCACAACTCTTTACGAAGAGTTCTTAGGCAAACCTCTCAGCGAAAAGGCCCACCACCTGTTGCATACTCACTACTTTGACAAGAGTACACAGATAGAAATCGAATAGTTAGCCCGTTTTCAGGGAAGTCAAACAATTAAACAATCGTAAAATGGCTATAGTAAAATTGCCCGAAAATAAGCTCAACCAATTGATTGAGGTCTGTAAATCCTTCAACAATGAGCCGGGCGAACTAATCAATGTGCTTCACAAAGCACAAGAGATCTTTGGATATCTGCCAGCAGAAGTTCAGGAGGTTGTAGCAAAAGAACTTAACACTTCAGTAGCTCATGTGTATGGTGTAGTTTCTTTCTACTCATTCTTTACGATGACTCCAAAAGGAGAACACCCAATCAGCATTTGCATGGGAACTGCTTGCTATGTTCGTGGTGCAGAAAAGGTTCTTGATGAGTTTAAACACCATCTAAAGATCCAGGTTGGCGAAACCACTGCCGATGGTAAGTTCTCATTAGCTTGCCTAAGATGCGTAGGTGCTTGCGGTCTCGCTCCCGTTGTTATGGTAGGCGAAAAAGTCTACGGTCGCGTTGCCCCCGATGGAGTTAAAGCTATTCTTGAAGAATACTCAGCATAATTCCATTTCATATAGCATTAATAAAAAGCCGGCTTTAAAAGCCGGCTTTTTTTATCTTTACATCAACATCAATTTCTCCCAGCCAGTCAGCTTAAATTCCTTGATAGGTTATGATCAAAGATTACTTTAAGAAATACAACATATTTACTGACCAGTATATAGAAGAGCTCTCCCAGCTATTTATACCTAAAACCCTAAGAAAAGCTGACTACTTTATCAAGGAGGGAGAAAGCTGTAAAGAAATAGCCTTTATCACATCCGGGATATTCCGCTCATACTACCTCACTGAAGATGGAAATGAGAGTACTTTTTGTTTTAGGTTCACAAACGACTTACTCGCTCCTTATTCCGCATTTATTACTGGTCATCCAAGCTTGGAGACCATGCAAGCTATAACAGATTCAAATCTCTTAATAATAAAGAAAGAGTAGATTGATCAGATCACTTTAAATGACCCTAATTGGATTAAGTTCCTAAAAATTAATGCCGAGCACGAGTATATTGAATTAGAAAAAAGATTTTTCCAACTACAAAGAGATACTGCTTCAACCAGATATAAGAAATTGATTGAGAATCATCCTGAATACATCCAACAGATCCCATTGCAATATCTGTCATCGTACCTTGGTGTCACGCAAAGACATTTAAGTCGTATAAGAAGTGAAGTTCACTTTTAGACATTTGTCCTCTCTTTTCCTTTCGTGCATCTTTAATTTTGAGCTATAAATACAGATTAAAATGCAGAAAAAAATCTTAGTAATTAATGCTCACCCATACGATGAAAGCTATGTTTCTGAGCTATTCAGAACCTATGTTAACCACCTTGATACAAACAAACATCAAGTTAAAACCATCGAACTAGGAAAAATGACCTTTGATCCGGTTTTACGCTATGGCTATACCAGAAGGATGCCTGTTGATAATGATATCGAATTATCTCAAAACCTGGTAAGTTGGGCAGATCATATTGTCTTCTTTTATCCTATTTGGTGGACAACAATGCCAGCACTGCTCAAAGGATGGATTGATCGTGTCATAACACCAGGTTTTGCCTTTAATAGCAAAGGTTTTAAAACCACAAAACACTTAAAAGGTCGTACGGCTCAGTTATTCATGACATCAGATGCGCCTGCGTTATATCAACGATTAATCCTAAACTCTCCGGTCAGATTAATGAAGAGACATATACTAGGTTATTGCGGAATTAAAGTCGTAAAATCAGATATTTTTGGAATGGTAACATCAGCGAAAAGGGAAAGAGCAAGAAAGAGATTTATTGAGAAAGTCAAAGAATCGGCCATCAATTTCAAATAATAGATAAAAATAGAGGGAGCTATAAATAGCCCCCTCTCATTTTGATCTACAAAAAACTTACAAAACGGTAACTTTCTTAACGATAACGTTACCAGAAGTATCATGAAGTCTTAGCATGTACAAACCTTTACTTAAAGAACTTACATCTATTGTTGAAAGGTTAGAACACTTAAAGCTATTAACAAGTGTGCCGGAAGTATTAAATACTTCAACAAAATTGACATTAAGTGCATTGGTTACAAAAAGCTTCCCGCTGGTAGGATTGGGATAAACACTTATATCATTAGGCTTAACATTGTTTATTCCGACTGCACTTTCAGTTGAAACAACTGACTGGAACAGCATCCGACTATTCTTGTCCTGTACAAAACAAATCACACTCAAATCAGACATTTCCTCAACATTAGTACCAGACATATCCTGAGTGAAATCTAAAGCCATCAGGTTTCCATCAACAAGATCCACCAGTGAGCCATCAGCATCAGGAACCATCTTCATCATTACATTGTGGAATTCAGTTTCACCGTTGGTTGCGACATTCTGTGTGGTCTTCTTCTCAACAACAGCAACAAATACTGAAAGCTGAGCATTCAAATATGGTGTGATATAGAGATGAACATTCACATTATTGCCCTCAATGGTATGAAACGCCTGCATATCCATAAATGCAGGATTATCAATCGAGTTGTTAAAAGCAGTATTAACTCCGGTTGAACTGGTAGCAACATTTGCACCGTCACAAAACAGCATTGGAACCGCATTAACAGCATAAAGTGTTCTTCTGACGCCACCTTCTGCAGTATAATATGGATCACCTGAACCGGGCCAATTCATCTGATATTTAATCAAACTGATCTTATCACCATTTGTGGCAATAAATGGATTAAAGGTTGAATTATTAAAGCTGGCACATGGTGAACAAGTCGAACTGGTAAACTCTTCAAAAAGAGGTAAACGAGTAACGCCCTTTGATGCTACATGAAGTGTTTTTGTCAAACTATCATCATCAGCAAACATATCTGGAGCACCATTTACACTTAGAATCTTAACAACCACATTTTTATCGCCGGGAGTTAAAGCCAACTCGGGGTCAAAACTGTAAGCAATCATATCGCCAGTTGCCGCATTTAAGCCAGTAATTTCTGTTGTGTCTGCTAACTCTCCGTCAATATTATAGGCAAGTTTAACAGATGTAATAGAATTAGCTCCTTTGTTAACAACATTACCCTCAATCTTAACATGACCATCAGAGAACAGAGGAGTACTAATAGTACTCAAACCTGCATTCAGATCAAAAGCTACTGAAAGCTCAATATTGTCAATGGTGTATCCATCAATATTGTAAGAATTACCGCTAAAGTAGATACAAAACTGAAAATCAGGTTTATTAGTATTGGCATTGTTAACAAGAAGAACACGATTTTCAGGACCAAAGTCTGCTGACATGCTTTTCTCCCAAACAGTTGTCCATGCACCACTACCATTACGGGTAGCTACACCAATCTTTGTTCCTCCGGAATAATCATCGAAAAACTGATTATAGCTGATGATTACACTTTGAATACCTGTTAAATCTACAGAAGGACTAATAAATCTTGAAGCTCCATTAAACTGTGGAGACCAATTCATAAAAGCTTCGGGAGCAACACTTCCTGCATTGGCAGTTGTTACGCGACTCCAGTTACCGCCATGAGCATCAATAGTCCAACCAGCAGGTGGAAAGGCTGTACCTGAAAAATCCTCAGACAAGAGGATTTGTGACTTTGCTGAATACACGAAACAACAAAGCACTAAGCTAAAAAGTAAAAATCTTTTCATTGTGGGAAAGTTGGTTTGTAAAAAATTGTTATGGTTCTGCAAACATATAAAACTTTATAACTAAATCAATGAAAAGAGGCTATCATTTTAATATTTTTTACAATTGTACTATTAGAATAGGAAGTAGCTGCTACAATACGAATGGTGGATAATAACGGCAGCCAATGTAAGAAAAAGAACAAACCATGATTAGAGTAAATCAATGGGGACAGAAGTCAAGACTCTATAAAAACAAAGCCAAGGAAAGTGGTTACAATCCGCCCTACTGATCGAGATAAATGGCAACAATAACCAGATAAGTTTGTTATTTTAGCAATAGTAAGATCAATAACCCCACTAGATAAACCATTCAATGAAATATATTGGTGCACATGTAAGTAGCTCAGGTGGCGTTGAAAATGCCCCTATCAATGCCTTTAATATTGGAGCCAAGGCTTTTGCCCTCTTTACAAAGAATCAAAGGCAATGGGTATCAGCTCCTCTCTCTGAAAAATCAATTGAGCAATTTAAGGCTAATTGTAAGAAGTATGGATTTGAGCCCTGGCAAATACTTCCACATGACAGTTACCTTATCAACCTCGGTCATCCGGAAGCTGAAGGGTTAGACAAATCAAGACTTGCTTTTGTAGATGAGATGCAACGTTGTGAACAGTTAGGATTAGACAGGCTTAACTTTCACCCAGGGAGCCATCTGGATAAAATTGATACTCATTCTTGCCTCCTTCGAATTGCGGAGTCAATTAACATTGCTCTCCAAGAGACTAAAGGAGTTACAGCGGTAATAGAAAATACGGCAGGACAAGGAACTAACCTGGGCTATCAATTTGAGCACCTCCGAACAATCATTGACAATGTAGATGATAAAAGCCGCGTTGGTGTTTGTATTGACACTTGTCACGCCTTCACATCAGGATATGACCTAAGGACTCTGGATGCCTTTAACAATACGTTTAAGTCGTTCGATGAGATCATAGGGTTTAATTACCTCAGAGGTTTGCATATAAATGACTCAAAGAAAGATCTTGCAACAAGGGTTGACAGACATGATAGCCTCGGGATGGGCTTCATTGGTATTGACACCTTCCGTTATATCATGAACGATCAACGTTTTGATAATATTCCTCTGATCCTTGAAACACCTGACGAAGAGAGATGGACTGAGGAGATTAAAATGCTCTATGAAATGGGAAAATAGCTTGATCATCATAAAATCGAGCGAATCTTAATATCTGAATATTCAATCAAAGCCTGGCTAGAAAGTCAGGCTTTGGCTTTTATACCCTTTGTCTTTATAAATTTTCATTTACAGGCATTAAAATCACATATAACGATACTGATTGTTTACTATTTTTGCGCCTTCACATCAAACAACCAACAAAAGGAGATGATCTCACTTAAGATATCCGTATTGGACTCTTACCTGATAAGATATTCCATCTCACGTAGACTAAATCCCAAAATTACTTTCAAATGAAAAAACTATTTATTCTTATGATGGCTCTAGTGTTATCTATTGCCCTCAATGCACAAAACCTTCAAGTCCACTACGACTTTGGGAAAGATCGTGGTTATATCACATCCACTTTAGAGATGTTCAGACCAGACAAACTGGGAAGTACTTTCTTTTTTGTAGACATGAATTATCATGTTGACGGGCAAAAAGGTGTTAATCTTGCCTATTGGGAGATTGCGCGGGAGTTTAACATCGGGAAGACTCCGTTAGCAGCACATATTGAGTACAATGGAGGGCTTTTTTCCTATAAAGTAGCTGAAAATTCTTATGGTGTTCCATTTCATGATGCTGGATTACTTGGCATCGATTACATATACAACAACAATGATTTCTCAAGAGGCTTTACCCTTCAACTTCTTTATAAATACATTAAGGATGTCCATGATGTTTCATTTCAGATAACAGGTGTATGGTATATGCATATGCTCAACCGAAAACTAACATTTAGTGGATTTGCCGATTTCTGGAAGGAAGAAACAATCAATGGTAACTACATCTTCCTGACTGAGCCTCAGCTATGGTATAATTTCAACAAAACCATTTCGGTGGGTTCTGAAGTTGAGATGTCAGTAAACTTTGCAGGCCAGGATGGATTTAAGATCTGCCCCACCGCCGCAGTAAAATGGACCTTCTAAAAAGAGACAATTACACGTACATAATACTATTCTAAATGATCTTCGAAAAACTATTTAAACTACAGGCTGCTGGCACCACGGTTAAAACCGAAATATTAGCAGGGGTAACCACCTTTATGACTATGGCATACATTCTGGCTGTAAATCCATCTATCTTGGGAATGACCGGAATGGACAAGAGTGCCCTGTTTACAGCAACTGCATTAGGAGCCGTCATCGGAACCCTCTTAATGTCACTATTAGCAAATCTACCCTTTGCACTTGCACCTGGAATGGGTCTCAACGCTTTCTTCACATTCACTGTTGTACTCGGGATGGGACATACATGGCAGTTTGCATTAACAGCTGTCTTCTTAGAAGGTTTGCTTTTCATTCTTTTAACATTAACGAATATCCGAGAAATGATAATCAACAGTATACCAATGACTTTAAAACATGCGGTAGCTGCTGGTATTGGACTTTTTATAGCTTTTATAGGACTACAAAATGCAGGTATTGTAGTTAAGAATGATGCAGTCTTAGTTGGCCTAGGCTCGTTAAGTGAACCTAAAGCAATTGTCACCCTAATTGGAATCGTAATCACCGGTATACTACTTGTAAGAAATGTTAAAGGAGCTCTGTTAATTGGCATTTTCGGGGCTGCGCTCATTGGAATTCCCTTTGGAGTTACACAAATCCCAACCGATTCACTTATGAGCCTACCCCCCTCTTTGGAGCCCATCTTTTTAAAGTTTGAGTGGGGGCAGATCTTTTCATTCGATATGCTAGTGGTTGTTTTCACATTCCTTTTTGTTGATCTCTTCGATGGAGTTGGAACCTTGGTTGGCGTATGTTCAAAAGCGAATATGCTAACTCCTGAAGGGAAAATCCCAAATGTTAAGATGGCACTTCTTGCTGATGCAGTAGGAACTACCGTTGGAGCGGCTTTGGGAACCTCAACAGTTACATCCTACGTTGAAAGTGCCTCGGGAGTTGCTGAAGGCGGTAGAACAGGAATGACTTCTCTTACAGTAGCTGTTCTATTTCTTCTTTCATTATTCTTCGCTCCTCTATTTCTTATGATCCCCGCTGCAGCTACAGCACCTATTCTGTTTATCGTAGGTCTCTTTATGATGTCTCCAATTCTTAAAATAGATCTTAACGATTTCACAGAAGCCTTGCCAGCATTCTTTACCATCATTATGATGCCCCTAACCTACTCTATCGCTGAAGGTATCGTATTCGGTATGATTTCATTTGTTATTTTCAAATTCTTCGCTGGAAAAACTAAAGAGATAACTTGGATGATGCTTCTTCTTGCCATCCTGTTTGTTCTAAAACATGTAATTGGATAATATACCATCTATAATGAAAAAAGGCCACCTATAGGTGGCCTTTTTTCATTATAGACTAAGTGTAACC
>JAJTBW010000128.1 GCA_021286705.1 Sphingobacteriia bacterium | reverse complement strand
TGATGAAGTGTTTTGGCCTTTCATTTAGGGTGTCCCTGTGTCGAAGTCAGGAAAAGTTCACCTAAAATCTCATTACGAAAAAAAAAGGCAGGTATCAATAACCTGCCTTTTAAAAATTGATCCTAATATGTTATAACGAGGTCAATATCTCGGCCATCTCTAACTGCATAGATTTAGCTTCAAGTGCGGCTTTTTCAGCAAAGTCCTCACCATTTGAAGCAAATAGAATGCTGCGTGAAGCGTTCACCAGTAAGCCACACTCTTTAGTCAATCCATATTTTGCAACCTCCTGAAGACTCCCCCCTTGGGCACCCACGCCAGGAACCAGTAAGAAATGGTTTGGTACTATCTTGCGAATGTCTGAAAGCATCTCCGCTTTAGTAGCGCCAACAACATACATTAACTTTGATTCATCTGCCCACTGAGAACTCTTAGTAAGCACCTCCTCAAAAAGTCGTTTCTCATTTTCTTTGTTTTCAATCAACTGAAAATCGAATGCCCCCTTATTACTGGTTAAAGCCAATAAGATGACCCACTTATCTTCAAAAGAGAGAAAAGGTTTTACAGAATCTTCCCCCATATAAGGAGCGACAGTTATGGCGTCAAACTCAAAACCTGATTCACTTTTGACGAAGACAGAACGGGCATATTGTTCGCTGGTATTACCAATATCTCCTCGTTTTGCATCGGCAATAGTAAAAGCCTCTGATTTGAAATTCTCAAGGTAATTCATGGTACGTTCCAAACTCAGTAGCCCTTTAATACCCCTACTTTCATAGAAAGCCAAGTTAGGTTTATAAGCTACAGCAAAAGGTAAAGTAGCATCTATAATTGCCTTATTGAATTCAAAAACCGGATCTTCACGATCGAGAAGGAACTTAGGTAATTTATGAATATCGCTATCAAGCCCTACACACAAGAAAGATTTTTTCTTTCTAATCAAACCAACCAAATCCGTTCTATTCATAATTGATATTGTTTAATCTTAAACTTCGGCTTTTAATCGCTCAGCATTTTCAGCAACCTGTAATTGATCTATCATAGCTTGAATATCACCATCCATAAAGGCTGGAAGATTATAATTAGAGACATTGATACGATGATCAGTAATTCTACCTTGGGGATAGTTATAGGTTCTAATCTTAGCCGAACGGTCTCCGGTACTCACCATAGTCTTTCTCTTTGAGGCAATCTCATCAAGATGTTTTTGATATTCCACCTCATAAATACGGCTGCGAAGAATACGCATAGCTTTTTCAAGGTTCTTAATCTGAGATTTTTCATCTTGCATAGAGACGACAATACCGGTAGGGATATGAGTCAGGCGGACGGCAGAATAGGTTGTATTAACCGACTGACCACCAGGGCCACTTGAGCAGAAGGTCTCTTTTTTAATATCAGATTGTTTTAGATCAACGTCCACTTCATCAGCTTCAGGGAGAACAACGACCGATGCGGCAGAGGTATGGATTCGTCCTTGAGCCTCTGTTTTTGGGACACGTTGAACCCGATGTACACCCGATTCATATTTTAGTTGGCCATAGACATTATCGCCCATTACGTTCAGGATAACCTCCTTGTAGCCACCTACGGTACCTTCGGCAACCTCAACAACTTCAATCTTCCAGTTCTTAGTCTCACAGTACTTCATATACATGCGATAGAGGTCACCGGCAAAGATAGAAGCTTCATCACCACCGGTGCCAGCTCTAATCTCAAGGATAGCATTTTTCGCATCCTGAGGATCTTTAGGAAGTAAAAGGATTTTAAGATCCTCTTCCAAAGCCTCTTTGCGCTCCAATAATGTATTTATCTCCTCTTTGGCCATTTCGCGAAGCTCTTCATCCTTCTCGTTATACAACACCTCTTTGCTGCTTTCCAGATTACCAAGGATATTGTCATATTCTTTATAGGCATCTACAATAGGCATCAAGTCTTTATAATCCTTATTGAGCTTAATGTACCGTTTCATATCGGCCATTACTTCAGGATCATTTATCTGCTTTTCGATGTCTAGCCAACGGTTATAGATGGCTTCAAGTTTTTCCAACATATTGAGGTCTAATTAAAGTTTCAAAACAAAAATAATAATGACTTGCTTTAAGCAAATTTACCGCGATCCCCATCAAAGGAGGTCACGGTAAACTCGAATATTCAAAAGTAGCTACAGGTGTTTCTTTGGTCTTAAGCAATTGAGATACATCTGAATTGTATTCTCAAGCCCATAGTATAACGCATCGGCAATAAGGGCATGACCAATACTTACCTCTTCAAGTCCATCGACATGTTCAGCAAAGTATCGCAAATTCTGTAGATTCAAATCATGACCAGCGTTCACTTTCAGGCCATTCTCTAACGCTATACGAGCGGCATTTGAAAAGGCAGCGACGGCACCAACACGGTCTCCCGGAAATTGGTTTGCATAAGGTTCAGTGTAAAGTTCGATTCTATCTGTACCCGTTTTAAAAGCATTAGCAACTAATTCAGGAGTTGTATCCACAAAGATTGAAGTCCTGATGCCATGACTTTTAAACTCCTCAATGATCTCCTTCAAAAAAGCCTCATGAGTGATAGTATCCCAACCAGCATTACTTGTTAACGCATCAGGTGGATCTGGAACCAGTGTTACTTGCTCAGGCTTTACAGAAATAACCAAATCGATAAACTTTCTGTTAGGATAACCCTCAATATTGAACTCAGTGGTTACCAGAGGGCGGAGTTGTCTAACATCAGTGTATCGAATGTGTCTCTCATCGGGCCTGGGATGAACAGTAATTCCCTGAGCCCCGAACTTCTGGCAATCTATCGCCACTTTCAGGACATCGGGCATATTGCCTCCTCTTGCATTGCGTAAGGTGGCAATTTTATTAATATTAACGCTTAAGCGTGTCATTTTTTGCAGATTGGCGTGCAAAGTTACGAAATATCAGATCAACTCGATCATATTTAACTATCATTCACCATTAACCAAATTACATTCCACATGGCTTATATCAAATAACGCTATAAATGCATAGCCATTTTACAGGTTACAGGTGAACTGTACACCGATTGATTAACTATTAAATAACATTAGACAACTCCTTTCTCCAGCCAGAAACCAACAGCTTAATGCTAAACTACATTAAACTAACTCTGTCTCTGGGTGAACTTCTCGCCCGGCTTCAGAACTACGGCACAGCTTTTCTTGCCATCCATCAAAACAATCATAGGCTCTTCGTACCTGACATGTCGAATAAATTCATCCTCATATATCGCAGGGGCATTATCAAGGAAAGCAAGATCATAATATCCATCATTTAAGAATGGATTGATGGTAAAGTAGCCAACCCCAAACGAAGTCAAGTTCTGAAAGAAATGAGTTCCCTGGCTAGGATCAACACGATAATTAGCTAACCCACTCTCAACGATTACCCTCGCAGCAGAGATCTGAGGCCATTTAACAGGGATTCCAAGCCAGGAATCGCTTGAGCCCCAACGACCAGGGCCAACTAAAATATAATTCTCACCCCTTGCCAGGAAGTGATCATTTAAATCAGAAATTCTCCTAGCAACCTCAGGATTATTAGCAGCATTAAAAGAGGCTGGTTTGACGTAAACAAAATCCTTCAGACCACTTACCTGGCCATTGCCCAGAGAAGAATTGCTTCTAAGCAAAAGACGCTCATTATCAATTTCGGCTAAATCCTCACGAATACCATCATTAGCACTAACGATGGGACGAATCTGTAACAATGCAAACACCTTGGGGTATCCATGCGGGGTATCCAGATTAACAGCAAACTCTATTTCAACCGGATTATTCATCTCCCGTTGGCCTATTTCGAGAACATTCTGAAGAATATCAGCAAGAGGAAAGGTATTATGCTTCAGAACATTTGAAAAGGTAATTACCTTTCTTCCTTTATGATGTGCTCCGTCTCTTAGAACATTGTTTTCAAAATCATAAGTTGACGCAATATACTTCAATACGCCATCTTTCTCTGCTCTATCTATCTCACACTGACTAATGTTGACGCATTCATCCAGATCGGGATGGAATGAGTTCTTATCGAGGCTGAGAGCATAAAAGTTCTTCTGGGTCTCTTTAAGAGCCATCTCAACACTTGCTAATTGAAGTATCTTTTTAGGATACCTTGGGGAAAACCTTAATGTAACACCACCATCTACAATATGCTTTCCAAGACCCAAGGCAATACTAGCGATACCATCTTCCGGTTTTTCAGGTTCTATAGGATAAAAGTTTATCGAACGGGCAACTCCTGAGAAGGTTGGATAAAACAGGTCTCCATAGTGAGTTCCACACACCTCCTGAAGTACTACTGCCATCTTCTCCTCATCAATCAAATTGCTGGTGGCCATCATGTAGGCCTTACTATCATGGAAAAAAACAGAGGCATAAACACTTTTTATAGCATTTGATAACATCTCCATCATGGCGTGTTCATCTTCACGGATGTTAGGAATCATATAGGTAGAATAGATCCCGGCAAAAGGTTGATAGTGGGAATCCTCTAATAAACTTGAAGACCTAACAGCGACCGGATTCTTTATATAGCTTATGAAAGTATAAAGATCGTCATGAATACGGAATGGCAACCTGGCGCGAACAAAACGATCGAGTATCATTTTATCTGTCGCAGAACTCATAGCAAAAGAATAGAGATCATTCTCTTCCATGAACTCATCGAAGATATCAGTACCCAGCACGACAGTACGAGGAATGGTCACAATAACATCTGGATAACTGGAGAAGACCTGATGACGTTTAATCATACTATCCAAAAAAGCTAATCCACGAGCCTTACCACCTATAGAGCCCTCGCCGATACGGGTGAAGGTTAGATACTCATCATAACGATCACGATAAAACTGGGCAATAACACCTCTTGCCTTATTGAGACGAAAACTTGCAATCGCATCATATAGATAGCGTCTTGTCTCATCCAGATCGGTAAAATCCTGAAGAGTAAGACTTCTGAAAGTGCTAGCTATAGGAAAGAGAGCCCTGGCATAAAGCCATTTACTAAAATGGTTATGAGAAAGGTGATAGTGAAGAACCTCATCAGGAATCTCAAAGATCTTGTATTGTAATTGTTGCAGATCAGACACCCTATTGATCTCCTCACCCGTTACCGGATCCCGAAAGACAAAGTCGCCGAAAGCAAAATACTCAATGATAAACGAGCGAAGCTCATGCAGAAGAGTCTTAGAACCCTTATTTAAAAAGCCCACCCTAATGCCTTTGGCTTTCGATTTCCATTTCTGATCAGAGGATTGCAAGAGAACCGGCATATAACTATCATCAGCTTTAACCATCGCAGCCAATTTTAGTCCCGCCTCAGCATCCATTTCTCCACCATGCGAATAACTCACATCGGAGATGATCCCCAGCATATTGTCCTTGTATTTGGTATAAAAACCAACTGCCTCCTCAAAAGTTGTAGCTAAAAGTATCTTAGGACGACCACGCATGCGAAGCATTTTCTGGTGCTCATTCAACCCTTCAGCCATAAACTGCTTTGACTGCTGAAAGATAATCTTATAGATATTTGGCAGATAACTGGAATAGAATCTAATAGAGTCTTCAACAAGCAGGATAGCTTGCACACCCACCTCTTCTACATCATGCTCAACATTCATCTTATCTTCAATAAGCTTAATGATAGCAAGCAAAATATCCGGATTACCAAGCCAGCAAAAGATATAATCAATTACAGAAAGATCCTCTTGGCTAATTCTAAGAGAAACCTCTCTTGAAAAAGGAGTCAAGACTACGATAGGTTTTGAAGGATATCTCTTTTTAAACGTTTTAGCAAGGTCAAAAGTGCCGGTACTCTCGACATTCAGCATGGTAATAATCAAATCTATGCTCTCTGTTGCCAGAATTTCAAGAGCCCGTTCTGTAGTGGTTGCAATAATAAACTGAGGGGGATAACGTAAATTAAGAGAGACATACTCATTGAAAATCTGCTCATCTATTCTACCATCATCCTCAAGCATAAAGGCATCGTATGCGCTAGCAATCAATAAAACATGATAAATTCGCTTCCTCATCAGGTTATCAAAGGAGGTATCACTGAAATAATATTTCGGTGAAGCCATATAAGAACGGTTAGGCATATCGTTGTTTTAAGAATGTGTTAGTAAATATAAATGGGATTAATGGAAATATTAACTTTATAACGTGGAATTATCCTAAATTATCCCCAAAGATTTAAAAGTGAAAAACTCTCAACACGTAAAAAACACAAAGCACCTGGAGCGCAGCACTTTCGAATCTCTATTTCGCGACCAGTATCAATCGTTGACATTTCTTGCTATAAAGTATGTCAAAGATTACGAAACAGCCAACTCCATTGTACAAGACTCTTTTATCACATTATGGGAAAGAAGACTTGTCATAGACGCTGATGGCCCGTTAAAAGCATGGCTTAGTACCACTGTCAGAAATCGCTGCATAAACTACTTACGTGATAACAATAAGTTCAATAGAGACCTTCTAATTCTAGAAGGTCTGGAAAACTCGGCAGGAGCATTTAATGCCGATAAAGTCGTTGAGCGGGAACTCGAGAAGAATATTGATCAAGCCATAGCCAGCCTCCCTGAAAAATGCAGAGAGATATTTGAGCTTAGTCGTAATGAAGGTCTTAAATATAACGAGATAGCATTACGCCTAAACATCTCAATCAAGACTGTTGAGACTCAGATGGGAAGAGCATTGACTTCATTAAGAAAATCGTTAGCTCCATGGCTTACTATCTTAATAGTCACTTTATCACGGATATTTTAAATTAGGTTGTAAGGGTAAACATCATCTTGCGGGTTATTGAAAAAGAGAAAATGGAAACAAAAGATAGTACATATTACGAAGAGCTAATGGCGGCCTATTTTGCTGGAGAAGCAAGTGGGGCAAGGCAGATTGAACTGGCTGAGTGGATTCAGGCATCGCCCGACAATCAGGTTCAGTTTGAAGAGGCTCGAAAAATCTGGCATAGTTATGCTGCATCTCAGCTCTTTCAGCGAGCTCCAACAGATATTGCATGGATGACCATCAATAATAAGATAAGCAAAAAAGCTAAAGCACGTCGGATTGCGGCAATGCGTCCTCTCAGAACCAAACTATATTTAGCTGCTGCTATTCTTGCAGGAATTGCTCTTATCTCCACACTAATCATAAGAAACATCTCTTCAACAGAGATGTTAAAAGTTACTTCCGATGGCACTCCGGTAACTTTTGCTCTTCCTGATGGCTCTATTATCTCATTACACTACGGAAAAATCACCTACCCAAAAGTATTTGACTCTGAAAGAGCTATCTCACTTGAAGGAGAAGCATATTTTGAAGTTGCTAAAGACTCTTTAAAGCCATTTGTGATCACTGCAGATAATGCAGAAATTAAAGTTCTCGGTACAAAGTTCCTTGTAAATGAACAGAAAGTAGTTGTCTCACAAGGAAAGGTAGCCGTTAAAAGTTATGCCAATGCCGGTGAACATGTGCTTTTACTTGCAGGACAAGAGGCATCCATACTTGATGGAAAACCTGTTATCCAACAAGTCACAGATCAAAACCAACTCTCATGGAAGAACAAAGAGCTTTACTTTAAAGACACAAAACTTTCAGATGTTGCCATTCAGATTGGCCGTCATTTCGATGTTCCCATCACTATAGAAAACGACAGCTTAGCCTCAATGACAGTAACCGCCTCCTTCAGAAATCAAAAGATTGAGAATGTTTTAAAGGTTATTACCATAGCTACCGGTACTGTATTCAACAAAGCGGATGAAGGCTATGTTATTGAAGAAAAGCCTATTGCTCAATAATTATCCTGAAGAATGAAGCATTTAAGCTATATCATTCTTTTTATTCTCTCTACTCTGTTGGCTTCTCCATCTCATCTTGACGCCCAGACTCCCTTAAATTATCTAAACTTTAAAAACATAGACTTAAGACTGGCCATTGACTCGCTCGCCAGTGTTACAAGATTACCTATTGCCTATACCGCAGATATCATCCCGAAAATAAAGATATCTCAACGCATCTCTTTAAAGAATAAAGTTCAAAGCCTCGAGAAGCTCATTAGCCCCCATCATCTACAATTTAAACTCATTGCAGGACAATATGTAATTACCAAATCTCTTGTAAAAACACCGCAGATTACCTTAATAAGGGGCCTTGTCAAAGAGAGTGAATCAAAAGAACCGATTCCCGGAGCAGCAATACAATTTGAAACAGGACTCGGAACCTGTACTAATGCTCAAGGTTACTTTGTAATCCCTCTAAAGAGTGATTCAGTTAAATTGACTATCTCATCTATTGGCTTCAAAAAAACAAAAAAGACATTCTATAAGAGCAATGCCTTACAAGAGATCTATCTAACACCACAGGAATATGCCACCACAATGGTCGAGATTATCGACTCAGCCTCAGCAATAGGTTCTATTTCAGGAGAGATCAAACTTAGTACGCTACAATTACGAAGTCTTCCAGCCTTTGCCGGAGATGCTGACATCATCAAATCGTTGGGAGCTCTACCAGGCATTACTAATTATGGTGATGGCTCATCTAAATACTTCGTCAGAGGGGGCGGAAATGAGCAGAACCTTCTATTACTCGATGGCTGCCCTGTTTATAACACTTCTCACCTATTTGGCTTCTTCACCGCAATACCATCAGAAAGTATATCTGCAATTGACACATGGAAGGGAGATGCTCCTCCCTCATTTGGCGGGGCAATCTCATCGGTTCTTAATATTCAACCTAAAGATCCAAATCTTGAAAACACTGGCTTTGCTTTAACCACAGGCCCTTATACCACACAGTTCACAGCAGATGGGCCAATATTAAATAATAACGCAGGATGGCTATTGGGAGGAAGACTGTCTCACATCAACTGGGTTGATCCTTCAAATAGTCTAATAAAAGAGCAGGATGCCTCCTTCTATGATATTCAGGGACGATCAACCATCTCTTTAAATGCCAACAACAAACTTAGATTAACATTCTATTTCAGTAACGACCAATTCTTGTATCAACCCGATGCCTCTGTAACAACGTTTGGATCTGAGTGGTACAACATAAGTGCATCGGCAAAATGGCTTCATTTCATTGGCCATAAAACTTCTACCACCGCTCAAATATGGTTCTCTTCCTATGCCTATAATCTTTTCCTCTCGAAAGAATTAGATCATTACTGGCAATCAAATATTCAAGATTTTGGGGCAAGATATGATATTAACTGGTATCCTACAGAAAACATAAAACTGATATCTGGCCTTGAATTAGGATCATTCTATTCGCAACCCGGGAAAATCTATCAACCAGTACCCGACCCTGGGGAGTTATTACCCTCTATTGCTGCAGTAACAAATATAAAAGGAGCCCTCTGGTCAAATATCAATTGGAAAATTCTCTCTCACTTTAAACTCTCTGCAGGTCTTCGACTAGCCTTCTGGGCTCCTTACGGCCCTGCCGATATCTGGTCTTACGATAATCTAGGGAATGCAATTAATCAGACCCACTATAATAATAATGAGATTTACGATTGGTTTCTTAGACTTGAACCTCGTATAGGTCTAACCTACAATTACAACAAATGGAACTTCAGAGGTGGCTATGCGAAACATCACCAATTCCAACAATCAATAAACAATAGTATCAGCCCATTTATGGTTCCTGAGGTCTGGATCACTGCCGGGCCTAATATCAAACCACAGATGATGGAGCAGTATAATATTGCAGCAGAGTTAAAGCTCGGGGAAGGATTATCTACCGGGTTAGAGCTTTGGTATAGAAAATTCAACAACCTGATAGACTATACCAATCACGCAAATCTTCTGTTTAATGACAAGATCGAAGGAGAGTTAGTCTCAGGAGAAGGTGAAGCATGTGGAGCAGAGTTTCAAATACGTAGAAGCGGGAGATATTGGGGAGGATGGGCAACAATCACATTGAGTAGATCAACCAGAACCACATTAGGCATTAATAACGATAAAACCTATGTTAACTACTTTGACCGACCATTAAGCACCGTTATAACTCTATTTCTAAAACCTACCTCTTGGCTTCAGATTAACACAGCCTGGTATTGGATGTCAGGAAATCCGACAACTACACCTACAGGCTTCTTTGTCTATAACGGCCAAACTCTTCCTATCTATGACGAAAGAAACAACGATCGCCTTCCTGACTACCACCGCCTCGACCTGACACTAGCTATAAATTTACCATCAAAATCAAAACGATGGCAACACACGCTTAGTCTTACTCTCTATAACGCATACGCCCATCACAACCCATTTGCCGTAAACTATAACAAAACAGAAACCTCTAATGGAGATATCGTTGTTCCGGTAAATCTATCAGGCGAATACCAATTAATGCCTACAGTTACTAGTGTTGCAGGAGTAATACCATCAATAAACTATCAAATCAGATTCCGATGAAAAGAAACCTCCATATCATTCTGATTATAGTCATAATTGGCCTCTTCCCATCCTGTGAAAAGGAAACCGTTTCTCAAATAGATACTATAAAACTCCCTCCTATTGTTATTGATGGCAGAGTGGCTGATAAACTTGGAGAGAGTCGGGTCATCCTCTCTCTACCAATTAGCGAACTTAACCAAAATCCAAGACCAATAACCGATGCAACCGTTCTGATATTCAGTGGAGACAGCACCTGGTTTTTCCTTCATAATGAGAGCCAGCCCGGCACTTATCTCCCCCAAGGTTCATTTAAAGGAGTTGTAAATAATTCTTATACCATGCAGGTTGTGTATAATAATATAGTCTATTCAGCCAAAGCAACTATGCCGCCTGCCATTGCCTTCACAACGCCCAAATTCTCTTTACAACCTGACAACTTGTTAAAAATATCCTGGGTCGCCGAAACTTACCACCCCATAACTCCCGCTCTCTATGAACTAAAACTAGACTGGAGCCATTTATCGTCTTATCAAGGCCAAACAACTAACGAAACATCAGCAACACTGCGATATTACACTCTAACAACTATAGACGTAAATCAGATACTCCCACCTCCTAATGAGCAGATTTCTTTCCCGACAGGAACCACCATTACTGAAAACTGCTATTCAGTATCTGAAGATTATGAGCAATTTCTTCATGCCTTACTTCTCGAAACCAATTGGCAAGGAGGACTCTTTGGAAGCCAGGGAACCCGAATTCCTTCAAACATAACGAATGACGCAGCAGGCTTTTTCCATGCCTCGGCTGTGACCTCTTTATCAGTTGTCGCTGCTCCATAAAAAACAAAAGCCATTGTAGGGGTAAAGAGTCTTTCCTGTGTTTAATAGATGTAACCGGTTCATGATTTTAACTCAAACTGAAAAACATGATTAAACAAAGATTGAAAAGATCCATTTAAGACCGTCCGGATTACAATCAAATGTAACTCATGAAACCATTAAAAGACAAAGTAAAAGCATATGAAAAAGAGTAGATTTTTAAGCATCATGGCTCTAGTAGCCTTAACAGCAACCCTGATTTTCACTAGTTGCGACAAGAAAAATGAAGACCCCGCAGATGTCAACACAGAGGATCTTCAACAACTATCTGATGATGAGAATAAAACATTAGACGAAGTTGATGAGGTAATGAACGATGCATCAAATGTGATGTCTGCCGGATCGCTCAAATCATCTGCCGCTTTTCCCTGTAATGCCACAGTAGACAGTGCTTCAATTGTTAATGACACCGTCAATATCGTAATAACTTACAACGGTTTGAACTGCAGGGGTACCGTAATTCGTAATGGACAAGCCATAATCAAAAGAAAAGTTGGAGAACATTGGGGAATGGTAGGTGCAAGTGTAGTAGTAAAATTTAACAATCTATCTATCACACGTGTGGTTAATAATAAGACCAAGGTTTTAAACGGAACTAAAATTCATACCAATGTTACCGGTGGTCACATGTTCATGTTGGGAACAGTAATGAACTCCATTATCCATAGAAACAGCGGAACACTCTCTGTTACCTTCGAAAACGGCACTTCTCGTTCCTGGCAGCTTGCACGCCAAATCACCTATACAGGAACTCCGTTGAATATAACTATGGCTATTGATGGCTTTGGAACTGCTGATGGTTACACCAACCTTACTGTATGGGGTATTAACCGCCAGGGTAACGCATTCTACTCACAAAACACATCAACAGTTGTAAAAAAGCAAGAGTGTGAGTTTCGTCCTTCAGCTGGAATAACTGTTCATCAGATTCCATCCAAAAACAGAAGCGCTACCATCACCTATGGTTATGATGATAACAACCAGCCCATCACCACTGGAGATTGCGCCACAAAATACAGACTCGACTGGGTCACCGCCAATGGTTCTGGCACAGTCTTTAAATACCTCTGGTAAATCTCGAAGAACCTAATAAAAAGAGGGCATCCAGCTGTGGATGCCCTCTTTTTTCTATTTATGGAAGCCATGAATCGTCAATCATGATGAGTCGTTAGATGCGATGAATCGCGTCTATCGTTAATTGTGATAAGTTGTTAGACGCGATAAATTCTAGAATTTTGAATTTAGTCCACAGGTAAGTTACGAGCAGCTAGCCGCCAGCAGCCAATCGTTGAATTTTGAATCGCAGATTACATTTAACCACGAAAAACACTAAA
>JAJTBW010000127.1 GCA_021286705.1 Sphingobacteriia bacterium | reverse complement strand
GATAAAACATGATCAATGAAAGTGTCGAAGTCAGAAAAGAAAAGGAGCTCAGCCTCCCGGTGAGCTCCCTTAAACTTGTAAACCGTAAAAATAGGTTGGGAAAAAATGTTAGACTAGTCCCTGTGCAATCATGGCATCTGCAACTTTAACGAAGCCACCTATGTTAGCTCCCTTAACGTAGTTGATGAAACCATCTTTTTCAGTGCCGTACTTTTCACAGGTTTTGTGGATGTTAATCATAATTGTATGAAGCTCTTTGTCTACCTGTTCGCGTGTCCAGCTGAGGCGCATTGAGTTTTGTGTCATTTCGAGGCCTGAGGTTGCTACGCCGCCAGCATTAGCTGCTTTACCTGGACCATAAAGGATTTTTGCATTGATGAATACTTCAACAGCTTCGGGTGTGCTTGGCATGTTAGCTCCTTCTGATACACAGAAGCAACCGTTCTTAACCAATATACGAGCATCGTTTTCATCAATTTCGTTTTGAGTTGCGCAGGGTAAGGCAACATCGCATTTAACTTTCCAAGGTCTTTCACCTGGCCAGAACTCACCTCCCCACTTTTCAACATACTCTTTAATACGACCTCTCTTAACGTTCTTGAGCCAGAGAACCCATTCAAGTTTCTCTTTGTCAATGCCCTTAGGATCGTAGATTGAGCCTTCGCTGTCGCTGAGTGTGATAACCTTACCACCCAATTGTGTGACCTTCTCGGTAGCATATGGAGCGACATTACCTGATCCGCTAATTGCAACCAACTTGCCGTTAAAGTCCATTTTACGGGTTTTAAGCATCTCTTCAGCAAAGTAAGTTGCACCGTAACCTGTTGCTTCGGGTCTGATCAGTGAACCACCCCACTCAAGGCCTTTACCAGTTAAAACACCGGTGAATTCATTGCGGATCCTTTTGTATTGTCCAAACATGAAGCCGATCTCACGACCACCTACACCGATATCACCTGCCGGTACGTCAGTGTTAGGACCGATATGTTTGCATAGCTCGGTCATGAAACTTTGACAAAAACGCATTACTTCATTGTCTGATTTACCCTTAGGATCGAAATCAGAACCTCCTTTACCACCACCCATTGGCAATGTGGTTAAAGAGTTCTTCAGAACTTGTTCGAAGGCAAGAAATTTTAAGATACCGAGGTTTACGGTTGGGTGGAAACGTAGTCCGCCTTTATATGGGCCAATTGATGAGTTCATCTCAATACGATATCCTTTGTTGATCTGAATCTCACCCTTATCATCCATCCATGGAACACGGAAAAGAATCACTCTTTCAGGTTCTGACATGCGCTCAAGAATCTTAGCATGTTTGTAGTGAGGGTTCTCTTCTATGAAGGGGATGAGGGATTCAACAACCTCATGAACTGCCTGGTGGAACTCTTTTTCACCCGGATTGCGGGTTTTAATTTTGGTCATAAACTCATCGACCAATGCTTGATACATGTTAGCCATTTTGGTTCGGTTTTGATGGTTATTTAAGTTTTAATTTGGTGCGACAATGTTAGAATCTTTTTCCTTGGCGTGCCGTGTAAAAGGTTTAAATTAAAGATATTACTGATGATAATAAGGGGAGTTACGTAGTACTGATACGTAAAACACTTATTTTTCCAATATTGGCTATACTGCTGCTAGAGGAAGTTGAGAGTTTTTATACATTTGGTCGATTAGTATGAACTAGCCAAAGCCCACAACTATGGTTCATATTTACAACCAAAATGAAAATGAGATGGGAGGCCATTCGCCAAGTGGTTACTCTTCTGATAGCGCCACAAGAAGATATCTTTTAATGATCAATCAGGCAGCAAGGATCCTGAAAGGAGGAGGGTTGCCTGCTGATGTTTTACCCCGATTTCTGGAGTTGATTCCGGGGGTAATGCGTTTCCCTGAGTTGGCTACCGCCGCCGTTCAGGTTGATAACCATCTTTATGCACAACCGTCATACGTTGAGACTCCTAACCTGCTTCAACAGGAGTTCGATCTACCTGATGGAACAAGGGGGTTTTTAAAGGTTTCGTATAAGACGACAGTGAAAGGGGAGGGTGGAATGGCCTTCCTTGCTGATGAGTCTGTAATGCTGGAGAATCTGGGCCAGCTGCTTTCAAACTTCTTTGCCGGGTTAAGAACTCATGAGGAGAGGCATTTTACAAATGAACGTCTGAAAGAGCTTGCTGCCATCAACCAAACTACTCTGATTATCAAATCGGGAAAGCCTGTGCCCGAGACGCTCCGTATCATCACCAGTCTAATCCCCTCTGCATGGCAATATTCCGACTTTACATCTGCCAGAATTACCTATGACGGAGCTGTGTTTACCTCGCATCCATTTTCAACATCGGAATGGCGAATTTCTGCTCCAATAGAGACCATTGACGGGAAGCAGGGGTTAATCGAGGTGTTTTATAGCGCTGAGTTTCCATTGGCCTATGAGGGGCCGTTTCTTAAGGAGGAGCGTGACCTGATAGAGAACCTGGCTGCTATTCTTACGGGTTATCTCAATGGCATCAAAGGCAAAGAGGAGAAGTACTCGATTAATGAGCGTCTCAAGGAGCTTGCGGCCATAAACCAGACCACCGCAATTGTCAAGGAGAAGAAACCGATTGATGAGACTTTATCGCAGATTGCAAACATTCTTCCTTCGGCCTGGCAGTACCCTCAATTTGCCAGCGCACGAATAAGATTCTCAGATAAACAGTATCTCAGTGAGGGTTTTCGTGAAACCAAGTGGCGTCAATCGCAAGCCTTCGAGACCATTGATGGCAAACACGGGGTTGTAGATATCTTTTATCACAGGCAGTTTCCGGAAGCTGATGAGGGTCCTTTCTTGTATGAAGAGCGACAACTTCTTGCCAACCTAACAGGTATCATCTCAGGGTATCTGAATGGCTTAAAGGGTCGTGATGCCATGCGACGTACCGGTGAACTGAAGGTCAAAGAGGGTACCCAATCACCGATAAATAGTCGTCAGTTATTGCAGAAGTTCTTGAACAGACAGAACTATGCCCGCGATGTATTTCATGACCTGATGCCGTTTAAAGTCACTGAGATCCTTCTGGTCGCAACCCTTTATGATGCCTATATTATTGAGAAGGACGGCAGGTTTAGTGAGACTATCCTTGGTGAATATTACCAGCTAAATCTTACCTCAGTGCCTCGCATTACCGGTGTCTCCTCCTTAGATGAGGCAATGGAGCAACTTGAACTGAAGCATTTTGACCTGATCATCTTAATGGTTGGAGTTGAGAAATCTACCCATCTGGTCATTAGCAAGAATTTAAGAGAGGCCTACCCCTATATCCCTATTTATGTTCTATTGAATAATAATTCTGATATTCAATATTTCGAGTCTGAGCAGAATAAAGAGGCAACGATCAATAAGGTTTTCGTATGGAATGGTGATTCGAAGATCTTCTTTGCAATGGTCAAACACCTTGAAGATAGAGTCAATGTTGAAAATGATACCCGTATAGGGATGGTCAGGGTGATCTTACTCGTTGAAGATTCAGCGAAGTACTATAGCCGTTACTTGCCTCTTCTCTATAGCAATGTGATGGAGCAGACCCGTCGTTTAATAGAGGATGTGAACACCGATGAGCTGTTTAAGATTCTTAAGCTGAGAGCAAGACCTAAGATTTTACTTGCCAGTAATTATGAGGAGGCGATAGCTGTTTTCGAACAGTATCGTGAGAATATGCTCTGCGTAATTACCGATGTGAAGTTCAACAAAGGGGGTGTCTTAAAGGAGACTGCCGGTTTTGATCTGGTTAGTGAAGTCCGCGAGCAATTACGTGATTTGCCGATTATCATTCAAAGTGCTGATCAGGATAATGCTCATATGGCATTCTTGCATAAGGCAAGTTTTTTGAATAAGAATAGTGAGACACTGGTTCAGGATATAAAGTATTTTATCAGTACTTACCTTGGTTTTGGAAGCTTTGTGTACAAAGACAGTCGTGGGCGTCCTATTGCCACAGCAAGAACCTTAAGAGAGTTTGAGAAACTGTTGATGACCATCCCTGATGACTCTCTGCTTTACCATGCCCGAAGAAACCATTTCTCACTGTGGTTTATGGCACGCGGTGAGATTCAGATTGCACGGATTATTTATCCTTTTAAACTTGAGCATTTTGAGAATCCATCTGATATAAGAGGCTTCCTGCTGGATGCGATACAGCAGCATAGGAATGAACAAAACAGGGGCAAGGTAGTGCAATATGAGGAGAGTCTTGTGCCTGATGAAAGCAATATTGTGGCTCTCTCACCCGGCTCCATGGGAGGAAAGGGTCGTGGTTTGGCCTTTATCCAGACTCTGATTTATAATTTTGATTTTAAGCAGTTATTGCCCAATATCAATATTCGTTCACCCCGAACTTTTATCATTGGTACCGACGAGTTTGAGCATTTTATTGATCGTAATAATCTTTGGGAACAGGTTGCTGTTGAGAGTGACTTTGAAAAGGTCAAGGCTCTTTTCCTGGAGAGTCCGCTGAGTGAGATCTTAGTTGGAAGGTTGCGTAAGGTTTTATCGAATATTGATAAGCCGTTGGCCATTCGGTCGTCGGGTCTATTTGAAGACTCCCTTATGCAACCATTTGCCGGGATCTTTGGAACGTTTTTAGTACCAAACAATCATCCTGATCCGGAGGTGCGGTTGAGACAGTGTCTTGATGCAATTCGTTTGGTTTATGCATCGGTCTGTTCTCCTGTGGCACGTTCTTATATTGAGGCGATAAACTATCGTTTGGAGGAGGAGCGAATGGCTGTAATTATACAGGAGGTGGTTGGGAATAGGTATGAAGATTATTTCTATCCGCATATCAGTGGAGTTGCACAGAGTTACAATTACTATCCGTTTGCTCACATGAAACCTGAGGAGGGTTTTGCTGTGGCCGCATTGGGTTTAGGCCGATATGTGGTTGAAGGAGAGAAGGCATTCCGATTCTCTCCAAGGTATCCAACCCTTGAGATTGCATCGCCTAAGGATCAGTTAAAGAGCTCGCAGAGTGAGTTTCTTGCTATCGACATGAAGCGTACTTCTCCAGATTTTATTCGAGATGGAGAGGAGGCGGGATTGGTTCGCTTAACAATTGATGATGCCGAGCGACAGGGTACTTTAAGGCACTGTGTTTCGGTATTTAATCCCGATAACCAGAGTATAGTTCCCGGTCTTTCAAAGGCAGGTCCCAGGATAGTGAACTTTGCTGATATTCTTAAATACAATTATATCCCTCTGGCTTCGACCATTGACATGGTTTTAGATGTAGTAAAGGAGGCGATGGGAGCACCTGTTGAGATAGAGTTTGCAGTTGATCTGGAGCGTGATGAGGAGCATAAGAGTAGTTTTTATCTGCTTCAGATTAAGCCATTAATTGGTGCTGCTGGCGACTATCGGGTTGATCTCTCAGTAGTCGACAAAGAGAAGTGTCTGCTCTATTCCGATAAAGCTATGGGTAATGGCCGAAGAGAGGATATCTTCGATATAGTCTATATCCCACCTGAGCGGTTTGATAAGTTATCGACTGTTGAGATGGCTGCTGAGATAGAGCAGATTAACCTGTTGTTTAGAGAAAAGAACAGGAAGTATCTGCTTATTGGTCCCGGTCGTTGGGGCACAAGAGATCGCTATATCGGGATTCCGGTGTCATGGCCTCAGATTAGCAATGCTGCCGTTATAGTTGAGACAGCGCTTGAAGATTTTCCTTTGGATGCCTCGTCGGGTTCTCATTTCTTTCATAATGTAACCTCGATGAATGTTGGCTATTTCAGTATTATCCGACCTACGGGACATAGTTTTATTCGATATGATCGGTTAGAGCGGTTACAAGAGGTTGGGCATTGGAAGTACTTCAGGCATTTGACTCTTGATCATTCAGTTGAGGTTATGATGGATGGCCGTCAGCGGATGGCTGTTGTTGTTCTGAATGATGATAGTTAGATTTCTTTAGAAAAAAAATATACCGGTCTGTAGGGTCGTGATGTCGCTTTGCTTTCAGGCCAGCTATGAAATCGGTATTTTTGTTAATAGTTAGAACGATCAAATCAATTACCAATATTATTGTTTCATGAGAATCCACAGAAACCAGATAGTTAGGGGCGAAGAGCGTCCCGACGAGTCGGATATGACCTTGATAACTCCGTTACTTGCCAAGTATCGGGGGAAGAGGGGGGGGCTAATACCACTGCTTCAGAGCACCCAGCATTTATATGGTTATCTTCCTCCGGCAGCCTTTCCGCTGATCTCTGAGGCAACCGGCGTGGCACAGAGCGAGATATATGGTGTTGCCACCTTCTATGCACAGTTTCGTTTACATCCTGCAGGTAAGCATATTGTTAAGGTCTGTCATGGCACCGCTTGCCATGTGCAGAATGCTCGTGATGTGACTGAAGCTCTTGTTGAGGCATTGGGCGTTCCTGATGGAGGGACAACGCCTGATGGGTTATTCACACTTGAATCAGTAGCTTGTTTGGGATGCTGCTCGTTGGCTCCTGTTATGATGATTGGTGAATCAACCTATGGTAAACTGACCGGAAGTGAAGCCGTCAGGATCGTTAAAGAGATTAGAATTAAAGAATCACGGGAGAAACAGGACTAACACTCCTTCAATTTGAAGAATATGGGAAAGACTAAAGTGATCGTTGGTTTAGGTAGCTGTGGGATAGCCGCAGGTGCCGCTGCAACTTATCGTAAGATTGAGGAGTTGTGCCTTGCCGAGAAAATCGATATTGAATTGGGCAAGACTAGTTGTGTTGGGATGTGTTACCGTGAGCCTCTGGTTGAGGTTGTTGATGAAGACGGGAGCTATCTGTATGGCGAAGTAGATGAGAAGCGTGCTATTGAGATTGTTGAGAAGCATCTCAGACAGCATTCTCCGGTAAAAGAGTACATCGTTCAGACTGATCTGTTTGCCACTGAAGATGATAGTTTCACCCGTAATCAGGTAAAGATAGCCTTGCGTAACTGCGGTTATATGGATCCTGAGAATATTGATCAATATGAAGCTCGTGAGGGATACCTTGCTGTTAAAGGGATTGCTTCAAAAGGGACTTCACGTGCGGAGGTGATACAGACTGTACTTGAATCAGGATTAAGAGGAAGAGGAGGTGGAGGTTTCCCAACAGGGATGAAATGGAAGTTTGCCTCCAACTATAGCTCAGCTGAGAAGTATATTATCTGCAATGCAGACGAAGGCGACCCCGGTGCTTTTATGGATCGCTCTGTCCTGGAAGGCGACCCTCATTCGGTTCTTGAGGGAATGATAATTGGTGGGTATGCCATTGGCGCATCCGAGGGGGTTATCTATTGTCGTGCTGAATATCCATTGGCAATTAAGCGACTTGAGATTGCGTTAACCCAGGCTCGTGAAAAGGGTTATCTTGGGGCAAATGCATGCGGTATTCAAGGGTTTAACTTTGATATTCATATCAAAGAGGGTGCAGGTGCTTTCGTATGTGGTGAAGAGACAGCCTTGATTGCCTCGGTAGAAGGCAGAAGAGGGATGCCTCGGAAGAGACCCCCTTTCCCGGCTGAGAGCGGCCTCTGGAATAAGCCCACAAATATTAATAACGTTGAGACTTTTGCTAATATCCCTTGGATTCTGAATAACGGAGCGGCAGCTTATGCTGCATTTGGTACAGAGAAGAGTAAAGGTACAAAGGTCTTTGCTTTAGCCGGTAAGGTTAAGCGTTCCGGTTTGGTGGAGGTGCCTATGGGTATTACCATTCGTGAAGTTATCTACAAGCTGGGCGGTGGGATAAAAGGCGACAAGAAGTTTAAGGCAGTTCAGATGGGGGGACCATCGGGAGGATGTATTCCTGAATATCTGGCCGATACTATTGTTGATTATGACTCAGTTAATGCAACCGGAGCTATTATGGGTTCTGGTGGTATGGTTGTTATGGATGAGACCACCTGTATGGTTGATGTGGCTCGGTTCTTCCTTGATTTTACCAGGAAAGAGTCTTGTGGAAAATGTACATTCTGCCGCATTGGCACAAAAAGAATGCTAGAGATATTAGAGCGCATCACCATTGGTGAGGGTCGTGAAAGTGATATTGGAGAACTTGAAGAGTTAGCGCAACAGATTAAAGACAACTCCTTGTGTGGTTTGGGGCAGACAGCACCCAATCCGGTTCTAACTACTCTTCGTTATTTCAGGGATGAGTATGAGGCACATATTCACCATAAGAAATGTCCGGCAAAAGCTTGTAAGAGTCTGATCACATATACCGTAGACCCGGAGAAATGTACTGGTTGTACGGTATGTGCCAAAAACTGTCCTGTATCTGCAATTGATGGAGCAAGAAAGCAGAGTCATTTTATCAGACAGGATGCATGTATCAGATGTGGAGCATGTTTTACCAAGTGTAAGTTCGAGGCCATAGTGTTGTCTTAATTAAAATCTGTAAGTAATGAATCAGACTATAAATGTTATTATCGATAACCGAATCTTTCAGGGACAACCGGGAGAATCTATCTTGGATGTTGCGAGAAGAAATCAAATAGAGATACCAACTCTTTGCCATGACCCGCGTTTAGACCCCTTTTCTTCATGTTATCTATGTGTTGTAGAGGTAAAGGGAATGCGAGGCCATCAGCCGGCTTGTTCGACCCGTATTAGTGAAGGGATGGAGGTGACTACACAATCAGAAGCTATCAGGAAGTCAAGAAGGACAGCGCTTGAGTTGATGTTAAGCAACCATTTTGCTGACTGTTTTGGACCATGTAAGCAGACCTGTCCTGCCGGGGTAGATGTACAGGGGTATATCTCTTTGATAGAAAAGAAGATGTATTCTGAGGCCATTGCCTTGATTAAAGAGGCAAATCCGTTGCCTGCAATTTGCGGTAGGGTTTGTGTCAGACCTTGCGAAGCGGCTTGTCGCCGTAATCTATTGGGAGAAGGAACAGGTGTTGGTATAGATTACCTCAAGCGTTTTGCCGCCGATGTGGATCTGGAATCTGATAGAGCGGTTAAACCCGTGGTTAAGGCAAGTACAGGAAAGAAGGTAGCTGTTATTGGTGCTGGTCCCGGTGGGCTGAGTGCTGCTTGGTGGCTGGCTTTGGAAGGCCATCAGGCAGATATCTATGAGGCTGCTCCTAAGCCAGGTGGTTGGTTGCGATATGGTATTCCCGAATACCGTCTACCCAATGACTTGTTGGATAAAGAGATCTCGAGGATTACCGAGCTTGGAGTACGTATATTCTGTGGACAGAAGCTTGGGGATAACCTAAAATACAGCACTCTTCAGAATGTCTATGATGCAGTGATCTTAACGATAGGATCGCAGAAGGGGACTAAGCTTGGGGTTGAGGGAGATGATGCACAGAATGTCTTTTCGGGAATTGATTTCCTGAGAAATATGGAGATGACCGGGCAGCGGGCTGATTTCAGAGGGAAGAGTGTTGCTGTTGTAGGAGGTGGTAACACCGCCATGGACTGCTGTCGTACGAGTATTCGTTGTGGAGCAGAGAAGGTGTATGTTATCTACCGTAGAACAGAGGCTGAGATGCCGGCCAATCCTATTGAAATTCATGAATCAAAACTCGAGGGGGTAGAATATCTGTTTTTAACCAATCCAACCAAAGTTAATAAAGACGAGAATGGGGTTTTACAGAGTGTGACTTGTGTTAGGATGGAGCTTGGTGAGCCCGATGCCAGTGGCAGGAGGCGCCCTGTACCGGTTGAGGGTTCAGAGACCGATATAGTGGTTGATTATATTTTAGCTGCTATCGGACAGAAGACAGATATTAATTTCCTTGATCATGTTAATAGTACGGCTACAAAAGGGGTACTAAAGGCTAATAAGTGGGGTGATCTAGATGCTGATGCTAAGACGTTGCAGACAGGTATTGAGAATATGTTTGCTGCCGGAGATGGTGTAACGGGTCCGGCAACTATTATTGAGGCGGTTGCTCAGGCACGAATTGCGGTTAATAGTTGTAATCTCTATCTTGAAGGCAAGACAGTTGAGCCGATGAAGAAGGAGTTTATCAGCCGTAAAGAGAATTTCCGTGAGATCAATGCAACCGAGTTGACGCCTCTATTCTTAAAACAGGTGCGTGAGGAGATGCCGGTTTTAGAGGCTAAGGCTCGTTTAAACTTCAATGAGGTTGAATTGGGTTATTCGTCGGCAGATATTGCTGCAAAAGAGGCAGCCCGATGCCTTGAGTGCGGTTGTGGTGCAATCTATACCTGCGATCTCAAGCGTTATGCCGGCGAATATGGTGCATCGCAGAAGCATTATTCAGGTGAGTTTCATCAAAAGCCTGTAGATTATCGTCATCCTTTTATTGAGATAGATAATAACAAGTGTATTCTCTGTAACCGGTGTATCAGGATCTGCAAAGAGGTGGCAGGAGTATCAGCATTAGGGCTGGTCAATCGCGGCTTCGATACTATTGTTGCTCCTGCAGGAGGAGGATCTCTGTTAGATACCAATTGCGATAGCTGTGGGTTATGCCTCTCTGCTTGTCCGACCGGTGCTTTAAGCGAGAATGTGCCGTTTAAACCAGGACCAGTACAGCTGGAGCCAAAGCCAGTGATTGATTTCCTAAGTCCCGAGGGTTTTGAAGCCAACCTAATGCATCATAAGGGTTTTTATCACGGTGTTATAGGCAGAACAGGCATAGTTAATCAAAATGCACATGTAAGCCGCAGGTTAAAATTTGGCTATCGTCTACTCAATGAGATGAAGCGTATAACCAAGCCTTTAGTCAAGCGTGGTGATAAATTTGAGGAGATATCCCTTAATGAGGCAATAGAGTTGTTAGTTAGTCGGTTTAAAGAGGCTAATCACGGCAAATCGGCCTTTTTTGCAGGAGCCAGACTGACTAATGAGGAGTTGTATTTAGTACAGAAATTAGCCAGAGGAGGAGTAAACACAGGTAATATAGCCAGTTTCCATTATCTGGGTCGATCGACGCATCTTAAGTCGGTAGGCGAGTTTAATGTCCCATTTAATGACTTATATGGAGTAAAGAACTTTATTGTATTAGGGTGTGAACTCAATGCTACTTATCCTGCTACAGGGTTCTTGGTTGAAGGTGCCAGAACAAGAAATGGTGCACATTTAACCAATGTTTCCACTCTTGAGGAGTCTGCAATGGCTCAGAAAGCAAGTAAACATATTCCTATAAAGTCATACTATTACTTTGTTAAGGGTCTTATCTATGCGATTGTTTCAGAGGGACGACAGAATGAGGTTTATCTAAAGTCGGTAACCAGAGGATTTGATCATTATAGTACAGAACTTTTAAAGGAGCGTTTTGAGGATCTGGCAGCAAAAGCCGGCACAACGGTTGAGCAGATTAAAGAGATTGCATTGAATTATGATAAGGAATCAAACTCAGTAATCATCTTTGCAGAGGATCAGGTTGATGGCAATACTGCACAAGAGCTGATTAATTTAGCTCTTATAACAGGTAAGTTGGGTAAAACCATGGCAGGATTATTAGCCTTAAGAGGTCATGCCAATAGTCAGGGGCTATGGGATATGGGTATTCATCCTGAAATAGGGGTTGGACATCAACCGGCCGATAATGCTGAACTTCTTGCTGAGGCTCGTCTACGATGGAATGTGAAGAATGTCGCAGGCAAAGGATCCCCTATATTACCGGCTCTGGAGTCAGGTTCACTCTCACATTTCTTTATTGCAGGAGAAGATCCGTTTGGATGTGCCTATGATAATAAGCAGGTGGAGAAATGGTTCAGAGGTAAAGAGTTTATGGTGGTGATGGATTACTTCATGACTGAGACTGCTGAGCAGGCAGATTTAATACTTCCGGCATCATTCTCATTTGAGATAGGAGGGAGTTATACCAATACTCAAAAGAATATCCAGATGATATCAGCCTCTCCTGAATCCGGATTAGAGATGAGCTCTATTCAACAACTTGTTGCCCTTTGTAAGGCATTTGGTATGAATAGCGGTGATACTGTTGAAGAGCTTTTCTTAGAGATGGCTGCTTTATTACCCGGTAAACATTGTCAGCCAGTTGAGGTTATTTCGACCCTTGTCCCGGAGGATCGATTTGTGTTTAATTTTAATGCTGATGCAATGATAAAGGCAGTTGATAATGCTTTTATCAGGGCATTTAGTAATTAGCTGGAGTAGTCCTAAATTGTTAATTCAGCAGGCGGTTAGCAAATAGCCGTCTGCTGTTTTTTTTATGGTATCGAGATGTTCTAAATACAGGTTTTAATAGTTTATAGGGAAAGATAATTTAAATTAAGTGGAAACAATCAGAGGGTATTAATAAAATTATTATGTTTGTTCCTGCTAGCCTTGTGAAAAGTCTAATAGAGTTACAATAGAGTAAAGATAATCAATCGCAAAATCTGGCTTTTAAATAATCACTTTCACTTTGCTGGCCTGTGTAATGGTATTTTGTATTAAGTATTAATAAGTTATGAGAACCCTATCAATCATTATCCTCGCCTTCTTCATATATATTGGCCTTGAGGCTCAAACACAACTACCAAAGCCTGAGAAAGACAGTCAGACAACATTTAAGAAATACATGAATGGAAGACCCAATAGAGACCAGATTAGGACAAAAGAGCTCTGGCCAAAGATTTATAATTTTAATAGTCTGGCAGGGGGTGATGATGTGTTTGAATCGTATGATTCTGGATACATGTTATTGGGAACACTGGTTGATAATGATATGATTAACCGAATGAGTGTTTTATTGAAGACCGATGTGAATGGAAATATTCTATGGACAAGGTATATTGGAGATCCACTCTATCAAGGTGCATTTGCTCGATTTAC
>JAJTBW010000126.1 GCA_021286705.1 Sphingobacteriia bacterium | reverse complement strand
GCCATATATAGTTCTGGTTGTCGATGAGTTTGCCGACCTGATCATGACTGCAGGTCGTGAGATCGAGACACCAATCGCTCGTCTGGCTCAGTTGGCACGTGCCATCGGGATCCATCTTATCATAGCAACCCAACGCCCCTCAGTTAATATCATTACAGGAACCATTAAAGCCAATTTCCCTGCTCGTATTGCCTTTAGGGTAAGCTCCAAAATTGACTCCAGAACCATTTTAGACGCATCAGGAGCCGAGCAATTGATCGGAAGGGGTGATATGCTACTAAGCACCGGAAACGACCTTATACGTCTCCAGTGCGCCTTTATAGACACTCCTGAGATTGACGGACTAACCGACTTTATTGGTTCGCAGAGAGGCTACTCTGACGCTCTACTCCTACCTCCGGTCGCCGATGACAATGAGATAGATGAGGCCAAGGACATGAATCCCGATGAACGCGATGAGATGTTCGAAGAGGCTGCACGTGTCATCGTCATGAACCAGCAGGGATCCACCTCTTTGCTTCAGAGAAAACTAAAACTTGGGTATAATCGTGCGGGTCGTATTATAGACCAGCTGGAAGCCGCCGGGATAGTAGGGCCATTTGAAGGCTCGAAAGCCAGAGAGGTTAAAATTCCGACAGAAGCAGCTCTGGAACAATATTTGCGTCAGCTTAACAGAGAAGAAAACTCATTTTAACACCGAAATCATAATTCGAATGAAACGTACTTTTGCTTTTATCATCACTGCACTGATCTTAATCACCTCTTTATCTGCTCAAAATAACGATACAAGAGCCACAAACCTGATAGATCAACTAGCGGCCAACTTGAAATCGTTTTCCAATATGCGTATTGAATTCACATACCAGATGGACAACGAACAACAGAAATTACACGAAAAGACAAAAGGAACAATACTGGTTGAGAAGAATAAATTCAGGATTCTTCTCGATGGTAAAATCATCATTAACGATAGTAAGGCTGTCTACACCTACCTCCCTGAGGCAAAAGAGGTTCAAATTAACGCAGTGGATGAAGATTCTGATCAATTATCACCCACCAGCCTACTCAATGATTACAAGAGCAAATACAGAATTAAATACATCAGAGAAGAGAATAGTAATGGAAAAGAGATCCTGATTGCCGACATGGTACCGGTAAAGGGTCAGAAATTCTTTAAAGTGAGGCTCTACATTGAAACCAGAACAGCAGCCCCTGTTAGTTTCCTGATGTATGACAAAAGCGGAACCGTATTTACTTATGCGGTCAATAAATTCGAAAAGAATGCTACTCTCAAGGCAGGTTCTTTTGAATTCAAGAAGAGCGACTACCCCGGTGCCGAGGTAGTAGACATGCGATAGAAACCCCTATTTTAATGAGTAAGCCATTAGCCGAGACGCTTCGCCCACAAACCCTCGACACCTATGTTGGTCAGGAACATCTGATCGGTGAGGGAGCTATCTTAAGGAATGCCATCCTATCGGGAGGTATTCCTTCTATGATTTTCTGGGGGCCGCCGGGTGTCGGTAAGACAACGCTTGCGTATATCATCGCAAACCAGACAAAAAAAAACTTCTTTACCTTATCGGCCATCTCAAGTGGCGTCAAAGAGGTAAGGGAGGTCATACAACAAGCTAAATCACTTGACGAGACCCCTATCCTATTTATAGACGAAATTCATCGTTTCAGTAAATCGCAGCAGGATTCTCTTCTTGGTGCCGTTGAACAGGGTATCGTGACTTTAATTGGCGCCACCACCGAAAACCCTTCATTCGAGGTTATCACACCCCTGTTATCCCGTTGCCAGGTATACATCCTTAAGTCGCTCGATGAGACTCATCTGCACAAACTGATGACCAATGCCATCAACCACCTAATGACCGAAATGGAGGTCGAAATAGAGGTCGATGAGAGTGATGCTCTCTTTAGAATCAGCGGTGGTGATGCAAGAAAACTATATAATGCCATAGAGATAATCGTCAAAGCACTTAAGAAACCAGGTGAAAGCAAGATTATTATAACTAATGAGAGCGCAAGGGTCATTATTCAACAGAATCTTGCATCATACGACAAAAACGGAGAACAACATTACGATATCATCTCAGCTTTTATCAAAAGTGTTCGGGGTAGCGATCCCAATGCTGCGGTCTATTGGTTAGCCCGTTTGATAGAAGGCGGTGAAGATCCTCTCTTTATTGCTCGTCGTCTTTTAATACTTGCCTCTGAAGATATCGGCAATGCCAACCCAAATGCATTACTCCTAGCAAATTCATGCTTTGATGCAGTAAATAAAATTGGTTGGCCTGAATCAAGAATAATCCTCTCACAAACGACCGTCTATCTTGCCTCTTCTGCTAAAAGCAATGCCTCATATATGGCCATCAACAAAGCACAAGAGACAGTCAGAAAGACAGGCGACCTACCCGTTCCTCTTCATCTAAGAAATGCTCCTACAAAACTGATGAAAAACATCGGGTACGGTGAGGATTATAAATATGCCCATGACTTTCCCGGTAATTTCGCCTTTCAAGAGTTTCTGCCTGAGAAACTATCCGGATTAAAGCTTTACGACCCCGGGGTGAACGCCAGGGAAAACGAGTTAAGGCAACGTCTTAAACTTCTTTGGAAAGATAAATACAACTACTAAATCAATAATATGTTACCATCAGGAATACCTCATTGGAACGGATTGCAGTCAGACCTGTTTTTCCTTATTGCAGGCCCCTGTGTTGTGGAAAACGAGGAAATGCCTCTGGAGATAGCAGCGAAGATCATCCCGATAACCAAACGTCTGGGAATACCATATATCTTCAAAGCAAGCTACAGGAAGGCTAATCGTTCGCGCTTAGATTCCTTCTCCGGAATAGGAGATATTAAGGCTCTTGAGGCAATTGCAGCGGTTGGCAAGAAGTTTAATATCCCTACTGTCACCGACTTTCACACTGCTGAGGAGGCTGCCAAGGCAGCAGAGTATGTTGATGTTCTTCAGATCCCTGCCTTTTTATGTCGTCAAACAGATATGCTTCTGGCAGCCGCGGCTACCGGTAAATGCATCAACATTAAAAAAGGACAATTTCTATCGCCTGCGGCTATGAAGTTTGCGGTTGAAAAGGTGAGAGAGAGCGGCAATCCTAATGTCTGCCTAACCGATAGAGGCACAAGCTTTGGATATTCAGACCTAATCATTGATTACAGAGGCATTCCCGAAATGCAGAGCTTTGGAACACCGGTAATCCTCGATGCCACCCACTCGCTTCAACAACCTAATCAAGCCTCAGGTGTCACCGGAGGACAGCCCTCTCTGATCTCCTTAGTGTCAAGAGCTGGTATTGCTGCAGGTGTCGATGGCCTCTTCATGGAGACCCACCCAAATCCTAAAGTAGCAAAATCTGATGGAGCAAATATGCTTCCTCTTGACAGATTAGAAGAGCTATTGGAGTCGTTAGTCGCTATTAAAGTGGCTCTTAATAGATTCTAGTTGTAATCTGTTCAGGTTAATAAAGTATTAAAAACCTGAAAGACGACCACTACTATAAAAATCGGCATTACTTAATACAGTATACAAATAGCAAACGAGGCGATCTAAATAACAGATCGCCTCGTTTGCTATTATCAATTCAAAAATTATAATCCCTATTCAAACAACACCTGCAGCACTCCACCACCAATCGGATCAAAGATCACCTTTGTTTTGCTGATAGGTAATGGAGCAAGAGCACCAAATTGAGCGATAGGTACCGAGACCTCCCGATATAACCTTCCCTGATAGCGACTGCTAACAAGGGTCAATTCGGGAAGGCGGTAATAGATCACCCCACTCTTGCCTGTTAAGGCTTTTGGCAGCAAAGGAGCCAAAGCAGAGGTGCTGTTATTCTGCTTAAAGACAAGACTAACTTCACGGCCTTTTGGATCGTTTGCCTCAGCGACGCCATTCTCTCTGCTAAACTTACATACAGTAAGTGCCTGCTTGCCTTTCTCAGGGACAACATAAAATGTCTGAGTAATCAGACGCTCCATTCGAAGTCCTCTAAATAGAGAGAGATACTCATCGCGAAGGTTTTGAATTTGCTGATCCATATACTTAAGGGTATTGGGATCATAATTCACCTCTTGGTAGCCAGTCAGAAGGTTCATGCGGCTCTCTTTAAGCCGTGAGACCATTTCGGCAGCTTCACGGGCTTTTTGTTCTGATGGCTTCTCATTGATGGTTGTCTTAAAGAACCTCTTCTTTGCGGAGGCAGTATCAACGGTTACGACCCGAATCACGGTATCAGTCTTCTGTTGTTTTGTAGGATTAAGGGCATAAGAGAAAACTCCCTCAGAGCCATACAGCATAATCTTTGGCTGATTAGCTGGTTCGGGTTTTGGAGCTACTCCCCCATTAATTCCAGTTATAATACCCGCTTGATTTAATGATATCAAGATATTGCGATCCTCTTTAGAACTCTTCTCATCAATCTCAGCAAAGTAGTATTGATCAGGATCGGGCTCAGAAGAACCATTAACCACAATATCCACTAATTCATACTCACGACCACTCGTCATCACAGCATCAGTTATCCCCATGTACTCAGCCGCATAATCGGCATAAGGACCACGAAGTAATTCGGTCTCCTTATAAGTAATCTCTACTTTGATGACAGTCCTTGGCAGGGCATAAACAACGCCATCTTTAGCAGGCTTGGCACCGGAAGTAAGTCGGGTTACCGAGATTTGAGCCATGGTAACAGTAGACCCAAAAATCAAAAAGAGACAAATCAACAGACCAATTCTCACAGTTATTCTACTCATTCTAATCTACTTTAGATTTTCTCTTGAAAACTATCTTTTTGTAAATATAGGCAAATTATAAGTTTTACTCAATCATTAATGCCGTTGTTCACTGAACAGATGCCGCCTTCATTTGTTTTCCAATAGCAAAAACTTTACACTTACATGAAGCATCATATCATTTATGCTAATCACAACGACGGCAGCTTTAATCATGCCGTAAAAAATAAAATCGAGGAGACCTTAAAAAATGCAGGCCATGAGATCTTTGTCTCTGATCTTTATGCCATGCAATTCAACCCGGTCTTGACCTCTGAAGATCTAAAACGTTTATATGCCGGCGAGATTGCCCCTGAAATCAAAGCTGAGCAAAATAAAATCGCTGAAGCGGACGTATTGGTCATCATCTATCCAGTTTGGTGGACATCTATGCCAGCTATCCTAAAGGGCTATATCGACCGTGTTTTCCAATATGGCTTTGCATACAAAGCAGGTTCCAACGGAATCGAGGGCATGTTACATGGTAAGAAGGTGATTCTATTCAGCTCTACAGGCCAGCCCAAAGAGGCCTATGAAAACGGAATGTACAACGCAATGGATATGACCACCAACACCGGAATCTTCGAATTCTGTGGTATAGAGGTGCTCGACCATGTCTATTTCCCCTCCATCATGACGGTGACGGATGAAATCAGAAGTCAATATATCGAACAAGCTGCTGAGATAATCTCAAAATTATCTCCGACAGTAAAATAACCAAACAAAAAGGGGAGTCACTCAAATAAGAGACTCCCCTTTTCGTAAACGATTCGAGATTTTAGCCCATCTTGCAGCTTTTTCATGAAAAATGAAGAAAGCAGGGTGATAAGCAGGTTTCTTTTTGGCCAAAGAGAGTCAATTAAACCACGAAAGGCACGAAAAACACAAAAACTCCTAGAAGAAGTATTTCGTGTTTTTAGTGTTTTTCGTGGTTAAAAAGAATTAATGAACCACAAAAGGCACGAAAGGCACGAAAACACTCCTTCCAATGAATTGGTTTATTAAGATCGAGAGATTAATGAACCACAAAAGGCACGAAAGGCACGAAAACTCCTAGAAGAAGTATTTCGTGTGTTTGGTGTTTTTCGTGGTTAAATAAGAGTAATGAACCGCCTAATGAACAGGAAGAGAGATAATCCCTTTGGAATAGAGCACAGCACGACCTGTCACAAAGACATTATTTTCGCCAAGTTCACATTCTAAGTCCCCTACTCTAGCTGAGAGTTGAGTTGCCCTCATCTGTCGTTTATTAAGTCTTTTCGACCAATAAGGAATAAGAGTGCAATGAGCGGAACCAGTAACGGGATCCTCAAAGATAGTTGACTGCGGAGTAAAAAATCTGGAGACAAAGTCTACCTTATCACCCGGGGCAGTAAAGATCACCCCACCGTGACCCAGATTTACCTTATCAAATAATGACTTATCAATTTGAATGTCTCGAATTGCTTGTTCATTCTCGTAGACAAGCATAAAATCTCTGGCTTTTAAAACGACATCCGGTTTAGCTGATAACGAGTCATAGATCTCCTCAGGCAAAGTTTCAAAGATTCCTTCTCTAATGGGTAACGCTAATGTAAATTTGCCTTGATTGGCCTCTACTTCAATCAAACCACTCTTCGACTCAAAGCGGATAAATCTTTCATTAAACCCAAGATGGGTAGCCAATACATAAGCTGTGGCCAATGTAGCATGCCCGCATAAATCCATCTCCAAGTCTGGGGTAAACCAACGAATATGAAAATGATCCTCAAAATTGACAAAAAAGACAGTCTCTGGTAATCCATTTTCTTTAGCGATCTTCAATAGAAGTTCATCTGAAAGCCATTCTTTTAGAGGAATGACACATGCAGGATTTCCTCCAAATAGCGAGGAGGTAAATGCATCAACATGAAAAAAATCTAAATCTTTCATTTAAGAGAACTATTATTTGGTAATTGAAACTAGAAGATAATCGTAAAAGTATTCAGTAAATAAGTTCTTATCATCTAAAGTGACCATATACATAAAAAAGAGGGTGCCGCTCTCGGGCACCCTCCTTACGGACAAGTCTACTTACCAGGATACTTGGGGACACCAGGAAGATCCTTAGGCCATGCCTTTAAATCCTCCTTTATAACTTCAATTGCTTTGTCTAATTGAGCGTCTTTTCCATTAAACTCATCGTACATATCGTTATCAACTACGATGTCGGGATCAACGCCATGACCCTCAATTACAAATTGTTTTCCTTCTGCATCATAATGGGCAAACTCAGGACGATTTAATGTTCCACCATCCATGAATGGCATTGGACCACGAATACCTACAACACCACCCCATGACCTAACTCCAATGGTCTTACCCATCTTCAAGGTCTTGAACTGATAAGGGAACAGGTCGCCATCAGAGGCTGAATAACGGTCTAGTAGTAATACTTTAGGTCCCCATTGCATGCCTTCTGGTTTAGTTGTAGGACTTCCGTTTCTACTGATAGCCATGATGACTAACTGACGTTTTAGACGCTCAATAATCATCGGACTAACATTACCGCCACCATTACCACGATCGTCAATAATCAGAGCACGTTTATTAAGCTGAGGATAATAATGCTTAACAAATTCATTTAAACCCTCAACTCCCATATCCGGAATATGAATGTATCCAACCTCGCCATTGGTCTTCTCGTTGACATAACGAATATTCTTCTGTACCCAATTATAGTAATACAGAGACGCTTCATTCTCAATTGGCTTAACTAAAACCTTACGACTTCCACTTTCTGAGGCTGTACTATTTACTGTCAACTGAACCAATACATCCGCTTTATTGATCAGTAACTCATAAAGGTCTTTAACCTTTGTAACAGGAATATCATCAACAGCAATAATGAAATCGCCGGGCTTCACATTAACACCAAGCTCTGTTAATGGTGAACGCATATCCTTATTCCAGTTTTCACCTTCCAGAATCGATTCAACTTTGAAGTAACCTGACTTATCACGAACGATTGTAGCACCAAGTAAACCGGTTTTTATACGATTAACCGCAGGCTTATCACCGCCATTAATGTAAGCATGTCCGGTATTTAACTCACCAATCATCTCACCCATGATGTAGTTCAAATCATTACGATTGCTAACATAGGGAACTAAAACCTGATATTTTTTGTAGATATCATTCCAGTTCACACCATGCATATTAGCATCGTAGAAGAAATCACGCATCTGACGCCAAGCTTCAGCATAAATCTGTTGCCACTCAGCTTTAAAATCAACGAAAATCTTCATCTGGGAGAGATCAACAAATTGATCAGGGTTGCACTTGCCTCTTGGAGTATCTATGACAGCATACTTTCCACGCATGCTGACCAACATCTTTTTGCCACCAGCTGCCAGAATATAACTATTGATATTTCCAATCTCGACCTCTTTCTTATCGGCCAAATTATAAGCCAATAAAACTGGTTGCTCATCGGTTGAACTTGCTCTGAAGTAATAAACCATATCACCTGTAGAATTTAAGCCCCAATAAGCAGCCGCCTTCTCGCTGAGCTGAATGGTTCGTCCTTCAATTCCATCAAAATCGATAGTTACAGTAACACCTGCTTCAACAGCCTTTTTATCAGTACCCTTTTCCTTAGAGGCATCCGCTTTCTTAGCATTGGCATCCGCTTTTGCATCAGCCTTTACCTCTACCTCGTCATTTTCAGGAGCAAAAGGAGAAGGGGTCTCTTTTTTTAGTGTAACCATATAAACACGGCTCATATCCTGATAAGCGTGGTTCCATTCAGTCCATGAATATACCGGATTGAAATCGCGGTTTGAGGTAAAGAATAGATACTTACCATCTGACGAGAAGACAGGACTTCCTGAATCATACCAAGCTGAGGTAACCTCATTACTTTTAGCAGTGGCTAACTCGTATATCATGATACGGCTAGCAGCATTGTATACAGGATTAGTGTAAGCTATCCAACGGCTATCAGGAGACCATGAGAAATCTCTTGGCTCTCCAAATGGGGAAGTAGTAATAATCGTTCTCTTACCACTACTAACTTCTACATATTGAAGTCTCTGAAGCTTATCGCTCCATGCTATATAGCGACTATCCGGTGACCACTGAATATCATACATCCAGGTATCTTCAACCGTGAAGATTTTCTTAGCTTCACCACCTGCTTCAGGGATAACATAGAGGGCATTATTACCATCTTTATCAGAGATAAAAGCAATACTCTTGCCATCTGGCGACCATGCTACATTTCTATCGTTAGCACCGCAAGATGTGGTAAGGTTTCTTGTAATTCCTGACTTTGCAGGAACTGTAAACACATCACCTCTTGCGCCGAAAACAATGCGCTTGCCATCTGGTGAAACATCAGCTGAAGAGATGTTTTTATCGGCATCTCTCCAGCCCTTTAAATTTGCCGCATAATCATCACGAATAACTACATGGATCTGCTCCACTTTCTGAGTTGCAAGATCTAAACGATAGATATAACCACCCTTTTCAAAAACGATAGCATTATCTCCTAAAGATGGGAATTTGATATCATAATCGTTATAGTTGGTCACCTTGGTAGTACTCTTTGTTGATAAATCATATACAAAGAGGTTCATGATTCTATCGCGGTCACTCAGATAATAGATCTTATTATTAGCCCACATAGGGAAAATATCCTGAGCATTATTTTGAGTAATATTCTCATTTTTCTTTGTCTTATAATCAAAAATCCAAACATCATCAGCCATTCCGCCTTGATAATACTTCCAAGTACGGAATTCACGCATCACCCGATTGTAAGCCATCTTAGACCCATCAGGAGAGAAAGTTCCAAAACCAGCACAAGCAAAAGGAAGTGGTTCTGATACGCCACCCTCAGCCGGTACTTCAAAAAGTTGTCCCTTAAAGTCATTAAACGACTGTTTTCTGGAACGATAAACAACTGAGTTATTATCCTTCCAGGTTACAACCATATTATTTGGCCCCATACGATCGGAGATATCATCACGCTGTAAAGTAGCAGTGTAAGTAATTCTAGTGGGTTGGCCTCCCTCAGCAGGCATAGTATAAACTTCTGTATTACCATTATACTGACCGCTAAAAGCAATCTTTTTGCCATCAGGAGAGAATCGGGCAAACATCTCATAGCCCTGCGCATCAGATGTAAGCCTACGAGCTACCCCACCCTGGGCATCTACAGTGTAAAGATCACCAGCATAGGTGAAAACAATCTGGTTTCCATGAATCGCAGGAAAACGCAGAAGACGCGCCTCCTCTTGTGCAGTCGTTGTTAACCAACCGGCTGCCAGAATAAATAACAAAGCTATCTTTCTCATTGATTAAAGTTTGTGATTAAGGTCTTATCAGAAAAAGCAGAGCAGCGACCACTGTAAACATTAGACTACTGCCCTGCATTTGAGCTGAAATGTTGCACCCTGTCTATTACGAATTATATACCACAAATATAATCATCTGATTCGTAAACCTCTAAGTTTTATCAATAGTTCAATCTCGTACAGAAAACGGTCAAATCCGAACACTATACAGCATTTGTTTACCATCCATTCACTAACTTTATCTCCACAATTCAGATAATCATGAAATATTATACTTCTATTCTTCTATTCCTGCTTTTTTCAACGCTAAACTCTACAGCGCAGTCATACACCGTGATGACATTTAATCTAAGATACAATAACCCATCTGATGGAAATCAACAATGGGATAAAAGAAAGGAGTTTACACTCGATATCATCAAAGATCACCAATGCGACCTTTTAGGCATTCAGGAGGGCTTGCTTGACCAGGTAAGGTTTTTAGACATGGCATTGCCCGATTATAATAGAGAAGGCATAGGCAGAACAGATGGCATTGACAAAGGAGAATTTGCGGCAATCTATTTTAAGGCTGATAAGTTTAATAAAATCGAAGGTGGGACATTCTGGTTATCTGAGAATCCTGATAAACCAACAATGGGCTGGGATGCTGCGGTTATTAGAATATGTACCTGGGTAAAGCTACAGGATAAAGCCACCGGAGAAAAGATCCTCTTTATGAATACTCATTTTGATCATATAGGTGAGACCGCAAGATTAGAGAGTGCCAAACTAATCATTCAAAAATCGAAATTATTAAGTAAGGATGGCTATTCGGTCATTATTACAGGTGATTTCAACTCTACATCTGAGACAGAACCAATCAAGGAACTTTTACGTGACTTTAACGATAGCAGATCAGCTTGTTCAAGTAAACCCGAAGGACCAGAAGGCACATTCCAGGATTTCGGTCGCTCAACTGAGCCTCTAGAGAGAATCGATTTTATCTTTTTAGAAAAAGGAAAATGGCAAGTAACGAACTATTCAACTGATGATAGAAAAAAAGGGGAGCTATTCTCGTCAGACCATTATCCGGTGGTAGCAAAAATTAAAGCTCTATAAATCTGAGCCCCAAAAAACTAATCTGAACTTTCTGAGTTAAATTAGACTCTACTAAAAAAGTCTAATGCCTTTACTATTGAAAAGTACCCTTCCTCAACCAGAAAGATTCAAGTAAATTTGCGAAAAAAAATGATGGGCGAAATAAAGGTGATCGCATTTGATGCCGATGATACCTTATGGGAGAATGAGATCTATTTTAAAGAGGCAGAAGATAGGTTCGCAGAGACCTTAATTCAGTGGTATCCCAAGCAGTACTCAATAGATGAGCTCTTTCGTACCGAGATGAAAAACTTAGGGGCTTACGGCTATGGAGCAAAGAGTTTCACACTATCAATGATTGAGACGCTACTACGGCTTGGAGGAGATAATGTCACTCCTGAGATGGTTAAAACGGTGCTGAATGCTGGAGATAAAGTGATAACTCACAAGGTTGAATGTCTACCTAACGTTGAAGAAACGCTTTCTATCCTTTGTAAGTCTTTCAAACTGGTAATGATCACTAAGGGTGATCTTTTACATCAACAACGAAAACTAAAGGAGAGCGGCTTGTCATGCTATTTCGACCACATAGAAATCATAAGCGAGAAGGACAAGAACGAATACCAAAGAGTCATCAACCTACTTGGTATATCGGCAGCGGAGTTTATTATGGTAGGAAACTCTCTTAAAAGTGATATCATTCCTCCTTTCGAGCTTGGCGCAACCGCAATCTATATTCCACATGACCACACATGGCAACATGAGCACTCTGAAGAACCAGAAATGAAGAATGGCCGATATTATAAGATTAATGCTATTAAAGAACTAGTGAATCTGATACACCAGATCACCCACTGATTTTCGAATTACCGCATTCTCAGCAATAGAATTTCTTTATTTCCAGATCAGCTGGTTCAATGATCCAATATTAAAAGAAGAATCATGAGAAAAGAGATATTAATTTCAGAATGGAACAGAAAAGCTCATTTTGAGTTTTTCAACTCCTTTACTGAACCATTCTTTGGTATAACAACAACTGTAGATATCACTAAAGCATTTTACCGGGCAAAAGAGGCTAATTCGTCGCTTTTTCTGTATTATATGCATGCCTGTATGAGCGCAGTAAATCAAGTCGATTCTTTTAAGATCAGACTTGAGGAAGATAAAATATACCAATACGATACAATTCACGCATCTACAACCACAAACAGGAAAGATCTGCCTTTCGCCTTTGCATTCCTCCCATATAAGGAAAGCCTAAAAGAATTCATTGAGCAAAGTACAATAAACCTTGATGAAGCAAGAATGATGTCAGGATTAGGGATGGGAGAAGAGAATAAAAGATTAGATCTTGTTCATTACTCTACTCTCCCTTGGATTGAATTCAGCTCGATAAGTCATCCGAGAAACTTTAACTATAAAGATTCTGTACCTAAAATAACGTTTGGAAAGATAAGTAAGAATGGTGATAGAGTTATTATACCCATTTCAATTCATGTCCATCACGGCATCATGGATGCGCAAGATGTCGCAGAATTCCTAGAGAAGTATCATCAGCAGTTAAACAAATAAACCTATAATCTTCTTGAATCTCTTGAATCTTGAATCTCTTGAATCTCTTGAATCTCTTGAATCTCTTGAATCTTGAATCTCTTGAATCT
>JAJTBW010000125.1 GCA_021286705.1 Sphingobacteriia bacterium | reverse complement strand
TAGGGAGAGGATAGGGAGAGGATAGGGAGAGGCATAAGAGGAGAACAGGAGATGATGTCGAGATGATGTACAGATTGTATTAGAGAAGCGAGGAAGCGGGTAGGCATGGAAGGAAAGTCACAAAAACTGCTGTAAGAAGAATTTTTGCTTATAGTGTTTTTCGTGGTTAAATTTAATCAGCGACATTTAGAGTTCATAAATCAGATCTTGACCTTCGTCCTAATTGCCACAAAAATGATGAAAAACCTGTAGTACACAAAGCTGTTCTCTATGAACCGCAATGGGCTGAACTATCCTCTTTTTTGTCTGGATAGCTGCAAAACGGGTTAAGCTAATTGGAGATCTTCTAAAAGGCAGTCAAACGGAATATCCTTACTTATCAACGTGATTTTTTAGAAGGTAGATCTCATGGCTTCAACGGGATCTAAACGTGAAGCATTCCATGCGGGAATCAACCCTGAGAGCAACCCAATAAACATTGAGACAGAAAGCCCTAAAGCAATATTCCCAAAGGTCAAAATCATATCGAACTCTGTCAAGGCAGAGATAGTAAGCGAAAGAAGTTCGATAATGGTTAGTCCTGCCAGTCCACCTAAAAGAGCTAGAACAACAGCCTCCGTTAAAAACTGAATAAGAATGAAGTAGTTTTTCGCACCCAATGATTTCTGGATGCCGATGATATTCGTTCGCTCTTTGACAGAGACAAACATAATATTAGCGATTCCAAAACCACCGACTAACAAAGAGAAGCCGCCAATAACCCAACCTATGATTGCAAGAATTTTAAAGAACCCATCAAAGGCATTTGAGATTAAAGAGATCTCATTTAAGGCAAAATTATCTTCTGCACCGGGGCTTAAACGACGAATAGCACGCATAGCACCAGTCACCTCATCTCTTAATTCAGCTTTTGTAATACCCGGTTTACCTGAAACCACAATTGCTCCGTCATTGTCAATATTCATTACGGCCTTGCCATACGAAAGAGGAACAATAGCCTGTTGGTCAAGGCTCTCTCCGATACCATTACCCTCCTTTTTAAGGACACCAATGACCTCCATCGGGCGTCCAAAAGCAATCACTTTTTTACCTATCGCATTCCCATTGGGGAAAAGGTTATTGTAAACCTCATGGCCTAAAATTATCACCGGACGAGCACTATGACCTTCGGTAACACTAAAATAACGTCCCTCTTCAAATTCAAACGAGCGTAATTTATCATATTCATGCGAAACACACAGAACATTAATGCCTTCTGTTGAATTCGTTGCCGTTTTAAGTGTGGTAAATGAAGAAGTAAGATAAGCCGCAGCACCAATAGTTTGACATCTTGCTATTAGCTCACGCATCTCCTTTTCAGATGACTCGGGTCTATTAATATATTTCCACCAAGGATAATTGTCACTAAATTCCCAAGGCCACTTCTGAATATAGAGAATATCATCTCCGAGTGATTGAATAGAACTCTTTATCTTCATCTCCAATGAGTCGAAGATAGTTAACACCGAGATCACAGAAAAGATACCAATTGTAATACCCAGCAACGAAAGGATGGTTCTGACTTTATTAACCTTAAGTTCATGTGTGGCAAAGATGAGACTCTCGCGAAGAAGCCGAAAAAACAAAATCATCTGACTCAGGTTTAAATGATAAATACAAACGTACATCAAAATAGCTTAACAAAGGTTGATTGAACCCTTCAAAAGCAAAAAAGCATACTCAGTACAAGTATGTCAAACTATTCGACGATTGATTTATACATAGGTTACATAATCTTTTATAGAGGTCAATTAGTCTTCTTTTTAAAGCGTTCTATGAATTAATAATTAGGTAGTTTAATCTGGCTTGATTATGAATTGGTTTAGAAAATCAATACCTTTGCACAACTGAATGCCAGCAGTATTGATAAGCAAAACCTGATTCATGGAATACAAAAAGAAAATTCGTTCAGCCCTAGTTTCAGTTTATGACAAAACAGGACTGGAGCCTATACTTAAACTACTACATTCAAACGGAGTTGAACTAATAAGTACCGGTGGAACCCACCAATTCATACTTTCACTAGGGTTACCCGCTCTCACCGTTGAATCACTTACAGGTTACCCTTCAATTCTTGATGGTAGAGTTAAAACTTTGCATCCTGCTGTATTTGGTGGAATTCTTGCAAGAAGAGAGGATACAAATCACAAGGATCAGCTATCGAAGTATGATATTCGTGAAATTGATCTAGTTATTGTTGATCTATATCCTTTTGCAAAGACAGTTGAAACCACTTCAGATGAAGCAGAGATTATTGAGAAAATCGATATCGGAGGAATTTCACTCATTAGGGGCGCAGCCAAGAACTTTGAAGATGTTTTAATAATCCCATCTGTTGAAGATTATCCAACCCTTAAAAGGATTCTTTCTGAACAAGATGGTGAAACAACCCTTGAGCAAAGAAGAAGACAAGCTGCAAGAGCATTTGCCGTGAGTTCAGGTTATGATACCGATATCTTCAATTGGTTCAATAGAGTAGAGGGATTAAACGAGCTTAGGGTAAAAGGCTCTAATGGTGCTACTTTACGATATGGCGAGAACCCTCATCAATCGGGAATCTTCTTTGGAGACTTAAATGAGATTGCCACCCAACTTCATGGGAAAGAGCTATCTTATAACAATTTACTTGATATTGATGCTGCTTTATCATTAATCAATGATCTTGATCAGACCTCAGTGGCCATTATCAAACATAATAATGCCTGCGGTGTCGCCACCCGGGAGAATCTCACAGAGGCTTGGGATGCTGCTTTAGCCGGCGATCCAGTCTCTGCATTCGGTGGTGTTATAATATGCAATAAGCCTGTTGATGAAGCAACTGCAGCGCATATCAATCAGCTTTTCTTTGAGGTTATAGTAGCTCCTGACTATGAAAAAAATAGCTTAGAGCTACTAAAATCGAAGAAAAATAGAATAATTTTGCAACTCAAATCGTTTGATTTAGGCAAATGGCAGTATCGTAGTCTTTTAAATGGTGTTTTGGCACAAACAAAAAACGATAGAAAAGAGTCGTCAGACAACTTAAAATGCGTTACTGAAAAAACACCGACCGAAAGCGAGATAAAGGATCTGTTATTTGCAAATAGATTAGTGAAACATGCCCGCAGCAATGCCATTGTTCTGGTAAAAGACCAACAGATGATAGGTAGTGGAGTGGGACAAACCTCACGTGTAGATGCCGTAAAACAAGCCATAGAAAAAGCCGAACGATTCGGATTTGATCTAAATGGGGCTGTACTGGCATCAGATGCGTTCTTTCCTTTTGGAGACTCAGTCGAGATAGCTTCAGCAGCCGGAATAACTTCGTTTATTCAGCCTGGAGGATCTGTCAGAGACGTGGATTCAATAGAGATGTGCAACAAAAAAGGTGTTAGCATGGTCTTTACCGGAACCCGGCACTTTAGACATTAATACGAGATATTGAATATTTATTGCTCTGCAGAGCATTTGAAACAGCGAAAAATATATCATGGGATTATTCTCATTTTTAAGCAAAGAGATTGCGATGGACCTTGGCACAGCCAATACCATCATTATTAACAATGACCGTGTGGTTGTTGATGAGCCCTCAATTGTAGCCATTGAGCGTCGTACTGGAAAGATTATTGCCGTTGGGAAGCGTGCTCAGATGATGCATGGTAAGACCCACGAAAATATTAAAACAATCAGGCCTTTGCGTGATGGTGTAATCGCTGATTTTCAGGCAGCCGAATACATGATGCGCGAGATGATCAAGATGATACCGGGCAGAAAAACGATGATACCTCAATCACTTAAGATGGTCATTTGTATCCCCAGTGGTATCACCGAAGTAGAAGAGCGTGCTGTTAAAGACTCTGCTGAACAGGCCGGCGCCAAAGAGGTTCGCCTCATTCACGAACCAATGGCCGCAGCTATCGGTATTGGCATTGATGTTATGGAACCTACCGGCAATATGATTATCGATATTGGTGGGGGTACCTCTGAAATTGCTGTTATTGCATTAGGCGGCATTGTTACTAATGAATCAATCCGTATCGCCGGTGATGACTTCAATAGTGATATTGAAGAATACATGAAAAAACAGCATAACATCAATATCGGAGAACGTACTGCCGAGAGAATTAAAATAGAGGTTGGTGCCGCTGTTACTGATCTTGAAAACCCACCACCTGACTATCCTGTTCATGGACGTGATATGTTAACAGGTATTCCAAAAGAGATCTTAGTTAACTATGCTGAAATAGCACACTGCCTCGATAAATCCATCTCAAAAATCGAGACAGCTGTATTACATGCTCTCGAAATGACCCCACCTGAATTGTCGGCTGATATTTATCGCACTGGTATTTATCTCGCTGGGGGTGGTGGCTTATTAAGAGGCCTGGATAAGAGATTACATAATAAAACAAAACTTCCGGTTCATGTCGCTGAAGATCCACTTCGTGCCGTAGCCAGGGGTACAGGTATTGCTCTTAAGAACTTCGATAAATTCACGTTCCTGATTAAGTAATCCAAAAATAACCTATAACCCCATGACAGATCTATTCCATCATGGGGTTTTATTCTTTCCTGCTGATAAATGCGTAACTTCTTTCTGTTCCTCCTAAGAAATCACTTCTTTATTCTATTCGCAATCATTGAGTTCTTCTGCCTGTCAATGGTGGTTAATTATGACCAATATGCCAGATCGGTAGTATTCTCATATTCCAGGGAGGTAACCGGAGCTATTTCAACTAAATGGTCACGTATTTTAAATTACGTTCACCTGACAGAGGTTAATGAAGCTCTTGCTAAACAAAATGCGGATCTGCTAAAACAGGTGAAAAACGCTCGCATCTATCATGATACAACCAGCACAACAATAAAAGATACCATTTACTCACAACGATATACGTATACCAATGCGACTGTTATCAGTAACTCGGTAAATCGTAGAAATAACCTTATCATGCTTGATAAGGGCACGAGTCAAGGAATAACAAAAGACATGGGAGTAATAGGCCCTCAAGGTGCTGTTGGAATTGTAGTGGCGGTTTCTGAGAATTTTAGTTTAGTTATGTCACTCTTGCATGAAGCCGCTGTTCTTAGTGTAAAACACAAAAAGACAGATCAACTTGGCTCTGTCGTCTGGGAAGGCAAAAGCTTTAGATATGCCTCTCTGAAAAATCTCCCGGTACATGTCCCCTTAAAAGTTGGTGATACTGTCGTAACCAGTGGTTTCTCATCCATCTTTCCAAAAGGCATCCCTGTCGGTGTGGTTGAAAGCTTTAAACCTGACCAGGGAGATTACTATAGTGTAAAAATTAGATTAACAACCGACTTCAACTCTCTTGTTCAGGTGTTCGTTATACGCGACTTGATGAAAGAAGAACAAGAGAAACTTGTTGACGAGGGACAAAAAAGTATCTCTGTTCCACAACAGTAATCCATTTTTGGTTTATCCATCACTTATTATCTCGTATAAACTTGTTACAAGCTAATTAACCCAAGCTTACAAGATATTTATGTCTACCCCAACCTTAATCTGAATTATCTTACATGTTCGTTTAATCTGATCGCTATTATTGGGCACAGAGATTTTAAAGAGATATAAACAAAGTGAGTCGCCCGGAATTTGCTAACAGAAGTAACAGGTACAGAAACCTAAAAAAATCCTTTATATTTGTGAATATAACCGAAAATTAAACCTTAGTTTACGAATATGAATAAAGTATTAGTATTCCTGGCAGCATTCTCATTTGCTGTGTTAGCACCAGTTTTGGGATACAGTTGTACCAATTATCTGGTCACCAAAGGAGCTTCGGCAGATGGATCAACGATGATCACATACGCTGCTGATTCACATGTATTGTATGGTGAGTTATACCATTGGCCAGCCGGTAAATGGGCACCTGGCACCATGATGGATGTTGTTGAATGGGATACAGGTAAGTTCTTGGGTCGCATTCCTCAGGCATCTGAAACATACAATGTTGTTGGTAACATGAATGAATATCAGGTTGCTATTGGCGAGACAACTTATGGTGGAAGAGAAGAACTAGGCCAACAAGAAGGCGCTTTAGTCGACTATGGCAGTTTAATTTATCTAGCACTTCAAAGATCAAAGAGTGCTCGTGAGGCTATTAAAGTAATGACCGAATTAGTAGCTCAATATGGATACTACAGTTCTGGAGAGTCATTCTCTATTGCAGACCCTGAAGAAGTATGGATTCTTGAGATGATTGGCAAGGGTAATGGTGAAAAAGGAGCTGTTTGGGTAGCACTTATGATTCCTGATGGATATGTATCTGGTCATGCCAACCAAGCCAGAATAACAACCTTCCCGCTCGACAATAACAAGAGCAGTCTTTCATCAAAGAATATAAAGAACATCTTTAACAAAGGTATCACCTGTGTTTATGCTGAAGATGTAATCACCTTTGCCCGCAAAAAAGGTTACATCACTAAAGAGGTAAAGGATAGCGAATTTAGTTTCTCTGACACCTATGCACCCGTTGATTTCGGTGCTGCACGTTTCAGTGAAATCCGTGTATGGAGTATGTTCAACAAGGTCAATGACCAAATGAGAAACTACTGGGAATATGTTAAAGGCGACATACACCATGATGCAAAAACAGGTTATGCTAATAACAGAATGCCATTATGGGTGCTTCCTAATCATAAAATCACAGTAACTGAGATGATGGATTTCATGCGCGATCATCTTGAAGGAACAGAACTTGATATGTCAAAAGATCTAGGAGCTGGTCCCTTTGGTAATCCATATCGTTGGCGTCCATTAACCTTCAGTGTAGATGGTGAGACCTATCTAAATGAACGTGCAACGGCAACCCAACAGACAGGCTTCTCATTTGTAGCACAAATGCGTTCATGGCTTCCCCGTGAAATTGGAGGAATCTTCTGGTTCTCTGTGGATGATGCAGCTAGCACAGTATATTTCCCTGTCTACTCTTCAAGCACAAAAGTTCCATCACTATTTGCTACAGGTTACGGATCAATGATGAACTTTGTTGACGATGCAGGTTTCTGGGTATTCAATCAGGTAACCAATTTCGCTTACACCAGGTACAATGTAATTCATCCGGAAATTAGGGAAAAACAAATAGCCCTAGAAAAAGAATATGTTAGCCAGGTAGCTGTTCAAGATGCTAAAGCACTTGAATTAATAAAGACATCTTCTGCAAGTGCTGTTGATTATTTAACTAACTATTCATGCACCACCGGAAACGAGTTGGTAATGAACTGGAAAAAGTTCTATGGCTACCTATTTGCCCGCTACATGGATGGTAATATCAAATCTACTGTTGAAGGTCAAAGAAATCCAAAGGTTGAACAACCTGGATATGGAGAACAGTGGAATCGTAGGATGATCCAAGACAATGGTGAGAATTTAAAATATCGTGGTAAAGCCCACTAAGCTTTTACTATTATAAGTTTGGAGGAGTAAAGAATTGGTCTTTACTCCTCTTTTTTTTTCAAGATCACCTATTAGCTTAATAATTACTCCTAACCTACCCATGAGATGTGTATCAAAATGAAATTTTATTCCAATATTTGGACTAGATCATATTCGATTTAAGGAGAATGTACATTTTATTATGAAATTTAGTTACTGATTTACTGGACATTAAACATTTTATATCTAATACACAAAATATTCTGGCATATTTTATGACTAAATAGAGGCAAAACCTAATACCATGAAAAGTAAACTCATAGCCTTAGCTCTTGCCTCTCTGATGATAACAGGAGCCTGCACAAAAGATAGCGATGAGAACCAGAATACCCCATCCGCCAATAAGACAATGGATGAGTTAGTAATTCCAGCTGGTTTTGATTTTGGAACAGATAAGAATGTAGAAATTGAGTTGCGTGCGCTCGCCAATGACAATTCACCGATGCGCAATGTTCGATTTGATATCTATAACGCCTCTGAAGAAGCAGGTGGCAGTATAATGTATAGTGGTGCTACTGATGAACAGGGTTATTTTAAAATCAATGCCCCAATTCCTTCTTATTTAAAAAGTGTCTTTGTTCATACTCGTCAAATAGGCTTTGCATCTGAAACTGAAGTAGCAATACAAGGAACACGTATCAGTCAAGTTTTTGGGGGTCGCACCTCAGTAGCCAAGAGTGGTGGTGCCGGAGTATTCAAGACAACTTTGATGAACCGCTATTATATGGGCACCTTCAATAATCAGGGTGCACCCAATTATCTAGAATCACCCAACCATGTTATTGATGCGGAATTTCTTGCAGATATTAACTCTTCATTTCCAGAGGCTGTGCCTATAAATCCTAGCTATTTAAGCAATTCAAACGAACATGATTTCAAATTAAATGAAGCTTGTGATGTATGGGTTGTATTTGTTCACGAAGGAGCAGGATATAAAAACACTTTAGGATACTATACTTACGATTTGAATAATCCTCCACAATCACCCAACGATATTGATTCAGGGATGATTATATTCCCAAATGTATCCTTTACCAACAGTGGTGGTGGCTTACAAACTGGTAATAAAGTCTATTTAGGCCAATTTGGAGCTGGTAAAGGAATTGGATTCTTCCTGGTTTCTGATGGATTTCGCAATGGTGGTGTAACTAATGGAATCAAGACATGGTATTCAAATCCTGCCTTTAACGATGAATCGAATTCCTCAAAAAAGAAGCATAATATAGTACTTATCGACCAGGCAAGAGACATCTTCCTAATGGGCTTTGAGGACCTAATCAGAAGCGGTGGCGGTAGTGATGAAGACTTTAATGATGCCCTATTCCTTGTCGAAGCGAATCCAATTGAGGCGGTCGACGGTGATGGCTTCCCTCCTCCTGACTATGTAGGTACTGATGACGATAATGATGGTATTCCTAACAACTTAGACGATTATCCCACTGATCCCGAGCGCGCATTCAACAACTACTATCCTGCAAAAAACACCTTTGGTACTCTTGCATTCGAAGACCTATGGCCCGGTAAAGGCGACTATGACTTCAACGATGTAGTAGTAGACTATAACGTTAATCAAGTCACCAATGCTCAAAACAAAGTAGTTGACGTTAAACCAACCTATGTTTTAAGAGCAAGAGGAGCAAGCTTCCAAAATGGTTTCGGATTCCAATTAAACGTTATTCCAAGCGGTATTGCCTCAGTTACAGGACAACGTCTGACAGATGGCCTGATCACTCTTAATGAGAATAACACTGAAGCAAATCAATCTAAAGCTGTTATCATGGTATTTGATAATTGCAGAAAAGTTCTACCATATGGTGGAGGTGGTGCAATAGGTACAAATACCACACCGGGTGCCCCTTGGATTACACCTGATACAATCAGAATGGACATTCATTTAACAACTCCTGTTCTTGCCAGCACCTTTGGATATCCTCCTTACAATCCGTTCATCTTCACCAATGCAAATCGCTCTAAAGAGGTCCACCTTGCTGATAAAGAACCTACCGATTTAGCAGATCAAACACTATTTGGAACGGCTCAGGATGATTCTAACCCAGCAACTGGAAGATATTATAGGACTAAGAACAACTTACCATGGGCTATCCATCTAACTGAAAAGTTTGTCTACCCCAACGAGAAAACTGCAATAAACGCCGGTTACAACTACTTTAACCAATGGGCAGAAAGCGGTGGATCAATCTACACAGATTGGTATAAGAACCTGACGGGGTATCGTAACGCAGAAAATCTATACGAATAATCTTTATTCATAAAGTAATCTGATCTATACTGAATCTTCAAAAGGCTAATAGAAGATTAAACTAAACAGGGGTTTTCATGGAGCCCCTGTTTTAACTGAAAGTAACCTGATCTATATATACCTTGAATGGCTAATTCAAGTAATCAGGGCAGGGCTATCCGAAAAGGGTAGTCCTGTTTTTCTTTTAAAAAAGCTTTTTTCTCAACTGCTATATAATTAATTTTAGCATCAAATCGTAAAATAGATTTCTGCTGGCGGAGTTAACACCACTTGACAGTTATATTAAAGTGTTAAAATAAAAACAACAATACCTCCAGATTTCGTGTTCAAAGTCAAGATCCCAGCTTATAGAATCTATTAATCCGGTTTTAACTTCAAAAAGGTTTCCTCAATTAATAAATATTAGCCAAAAACAATGAGAAAGTTAAGCTTCATTTTACTCCTACTGACTATATTTTCTTCAGCCTATCCATGTACTAATGTAATAGTAACAAAAGGGGCATCAGCAGATGGCAGTTGTATGTTAGTTTATACAAATGATGGCGAGTGGCTCTTCCCACTATCTATCACCCCTGCTCAAAGGCATTTACCAGGAGATTCAATCTATCTAACCAATCGTTGGGGTTTTAAGACGGCTATTCCCCAACCAGAGCAGACTTTTCATGTAATTGGATTTCAGATGAATGAGTTTCAGGTTGCTGTAGGCGAAACAACATTTGTCGGGCGAGAAGAGCTTTGGTATAAAGGAAAAGGGTTAGAATACTGGCAACTAATGACACTTGCGCTTGAAAGATCAACTACTGCAAGAGAGGCTATTCATATAATGACATCTTTGGCGGAAAAATATGGATATTCAAGTGAAGGCGAATCATTTAGTATCTGTGATCCTAATGAAGCATGGATTATGGAGATGATCGGAACAGGCGGGGCAGAGGGCGTTGTATGGGTAGCACGTAAAATACCCGATGGAATGATATCAGCACACGCCAATTTAGCTCGTATTGGAGAAGTTCCATTAAAAGATAAAGAGTCGACTCTTTATAGCAAAAATCTGATCTCATTCGCTAAAAGTAAAGGATACTATGATGGTAAAAGTGAATTTAAGTTTAATGAAGTCTATTGCCCGGCTACCGCTTCATCATTAAGATATTGCGAAACCAGAGTATGGTCTATTTTCCGTAGAGCGAATCCGGAAATTAATCTATCGCCAGATTACCACAGAGGCGTACAGGGGGCAGAAAGATATCCTCTATTTATCACACCCTCTCACAAACTGACACAACAAGAGGTTTTCTACCTCGTGCGAGATCACTATGAGGGCACCCCCTTCTATATGGGTACAGGAATAGATGGCGGTCCATTCGAAACGCCAAACAGAAACCGACCGTTATCATGGACTGATTCTACAGGACAAGAGTGTGCATGGGAGCGAACCATTTCTACGCCTAACACATGTTTCAGTTATGTAGCATGTTGCAGGGCTAACCTGCCAAACCATATTGGTGGTAAAATTTGGTTCGGAGTAGATGACACCTGGTATACTTGCTATCATCCCGTCTATTGTCAGCAAACCAGAATTGCTGAACCATTTGCGCATGGAGACCTCAACCATTATGATCGAAATGTTGCTTTCTGGGCTTTCAATTTCGTAAGTAACTTTTCAAATCTCCGATATCGTGACATGATGCCGATTATCCAAAAAGAACAACGATACTGGGAAGAAAAATTCCTTAGTCAAGCTGATTCTATTGAAAACAGAGCTCTGAAGATAGGTCAAACTGATGGTATTGAATTCCTAACTATCTACTCGACAAAAAGCGGACAAAATCTACATGAAGCATGGATTAACCTAGGTGATAGACTCATAACAAAATTCAATGATGGATACATTAAAAACGAAAATGGATCCCCTCAAACGGCACCATACCAACAATCATGGCTGAATATGTTAATGCAAAAAGATGACCCCAATAGGTTTATTACAGGTAAGCAAAAAAAAGGAAATGAATACCATCCATTCTAATATCCGCATCACTTTATTTCACAAGAATATTCCCCTATAATATTGACTGTCTGTAAAATGAAACAGGGCCTACAATAAATATCTTATACTTGATGACTAGTCCTAGGGTGGACACAGTTCATTTTTTAAACCGTTAGCATCAACTGAAACTATTAAGTATAAATCAGACCATTAAATCCTTGTATCTTTGTAATCACAACGCTTGCCCTTACCATGGCATACGTTTTGTAAGTAAAGATCGAAACTAAGTAAGTAATACGATGAGTGAAACTACAAGTAATCAGGGCAAAGTAAGGTCATTGACCGTAATAATTATTATTATGGCTTTACTATTAGCCATCGTTGGCTGGAATTGGTTCTCTATGAGATCAGAGGTAAATGATTTAACCCAAATGAAAGAGGATCAAAGAATAGAAATGCAGAAGCAGTTGGATTCTTTAGTTGCTGAACACAATCTGGTAAAGGTTGAGGCAGGCCAACTAGCCGACTCGTTAAGGAAGAAAGATAGTATTATCTTGGCCAATGCTACAGAGATTAAAAAACTACTTGATACCAAATATGAGTATGGTAAGGTTAAGAAAAAACTCGATCGTTTACGTGTAATAACTCAGAGTTACCTTCATCAGATGGACTCTCTTTATACTCTGAACAGACAACTTCAGGCTGAAAATGCTCAAATGAAGGAGGAGATCAGAACTGAACAAAAGAAATCGCAACAACTAAATAAGGATAAACAGGAACTTACTGATAAAATAAGTACAGGAAGTTCACTTTCTGCTTATGAAATTATAGCAACAGGGGTCAGGCAACGTGGAAGTAAAGGCGAAGAGGCAACTGATAAATCAAGACGAATCGATAAAGTTCGCGTTAGTTTTATCGTAGGTGAAAATAAACTTACCACACCCGGCACAAAAACCATTTACGTAAGAATAGCTGATCCTAAAGGAAATATTCTTGCAAAAGGAAAAGGCGATGACTACTCATTTGCATTTCAAGGTCAGAAACTTCAATATAGTATAGCTGAACAGATTAATTACCAAAACACAGCTCTTCCGGTAACTTGCTACTGGAGTAAACTTCCTCTTCAGGATAATCTTGATGAAGGGACTTATCAGGTGGCTATCTATCTTGAGAACAAACTCGTAGGAGAAACTACTTTTAAAGTTAGAAAGACTCTCTTTTAGTTCTTAAGTTAAGCCAAAAAGATACCTGCTATTAATAAAAGATAAGGCCAGCAACATTCTTGTGCTGGCCATATCTTTTTTAAATTAACTCCTGACTTCGACACAGGGACACCCTAAATAAAAGGCCAAAACACTTCATCAAAT
>JAJTBW010000312.1 GCA_021286705.1 Sphingobacteriia bacterium | reverse complement strand
AGAGATCATTTAAACCACGAAAAGCACGAAAGGCACGAAAACTGCTAGATGAAGACTTTCGTGTTTTTCGTGGTTTTCGTGGTTTTCGTGGTTAAAAATAAAAACTGTAGTACACAAATCTGTACTCAATGGAACGCAATGGTCTGAACTATCTATTTTTTTGTCCGGATAGCTGTAAAATGGGTTAATTTTAATCTGGGACACCCTAAAGAGTGTCCTTGTATTTTTAGATTATAGTTTATCAGTGTAATATAAAACATGCTCAATAAAAGTGTCGAAGTCAGGAGTAAAAAAACCGCATCAGGATCTCTGGTGCGGTTTTTCTTTATCAAGGTTACCGTTAAAAACGGTCAAACAACCTCTTTAAATCATCTACAGTTTGTGGCTTTTCAACTATCGTTCCCGAACTATCCAGTAAGAACATAGTCGGTGTTCCTACTATGCCCCACTCTTTAACAACAGGACTATCATATCCCTTAAAGTCTGAGATATTAATCCAATTTACTTTGAGATCATCCAGAAACTTCTGACAATCCACCCTATTTCGATCCATACAGAATGCCACGATCTCTATCTCTTTGCTCTTTTGATTATCACTAAGACTCTTTAAAACTGGCAAAATCTGACGACAGTGAACACAATCGGATGACCAAAAAAGAACTAAACGAAACCTGGCAGATTCATCAATAAGGTTAAAAGGTCTACCATTTAGATCATTAGTTTGGAGTTGAGGAGCCTTATTACCTACCTTCATCTTTGAGATAAGCCGAAGTTTCTCCATTAATTCACCATTACTGCCAAACTCCAAACAGGACTCCTGATTCCAATGCTCAGCCAAAAACACAAGGACATCCTCAAAACCGAACTGCTCGAATCCCTTTATAAGATAATTTGTAATAAAGCCAAAGACCTGTGAAGAACCCTCTCTAACCTTATCTAACTTCGATAATCCATTGATTATAGCATTCTGAGCCTCCTGTTGATTCATCTTATCAGATGTAAACAACATCAAAAACTCAATAACTTTTAATGTATAACCATTTGTATAAAATAGAGTAGTATCTGTGAATTCGACATAATCAAAATAATGAGCGACCAGGGACTCCCGCCTTTGCTCCTGTGAACCTTCAGGATCAACTAAAGGCACCTTCCATAAAACGGCCAACCTTGAAAGCAGATCGTTTCCATGTCTCTGAATAATTTTATCTATACTCCTGTTTAACTCACTCTGTATTAATTTCCACTCCTTACAGCTTTGTTTAAAAAAGAGACTCTCTCTTGAGTACCTATTAATAATAGGTTCGAGTAAAGAACTCTTAGTTTTATATTCCGAAACTAGTTCAAGCAAATTAGAATAGTCAGCATTCAATTTATCTAAAAAAACAGGACTTTGGATTGTATCCAGAATCTCGAGTTCAATAGGCTTATGGTCATAGAGAAAGTCAACCCCAAGGTCATCTCCATAGATTAGCCTAAACTGCCCTGACTTATTAAATAGATCTGCGGAGAATGAAAAATGTTGACCATCAACTACCGTTGTCTTACCTAAAATGGTTAATGCATCACCCTTATAACTTGCAAGTAAAACCGTTCTCTCTTTCGGTAAGTTCACTTTAGCAAATACCTGAGCATAACCACACTCAGATAACAATGCAAAAATTACAGCAATGAATAGTTGTTTTATCATGTTTCAAATTTAGCAATTCGTAATTATTCATAACACATTTAACGGTTACAATTAAGTCGCTATTGTCGTTTCTGTATAGAGAATATCACGATCAAAAGGGTACAATTTTCCTATCTTTACCGGCAAATTGGATGATGTAATGAGACAAAAAGCGATAGAACTCAATGAGCTAATGGCATCGATGGATGCGTTAGGGAGCATAGATAAAATGATGACCTTATATGGTAGCGAGAT
>JAJTBW010000124.1 GCA_021286705.1 Sphingobacteriia bacterium | reverse complement strand
GGTCGCTGCCTGAGCGGAGTCGAAGGCTACAGTGGTTTCGACTTCGCTCAACCACTGGGTCGCTGCCTGAGCGGAGTCGAAGGCAAAGAGGCGGAGAAGTTTCAAGAACAAGTCATTGATCAGTACCTAAAAGACTTTGTCATGTGATCCCGTCATTTATGAAGCAAGGAAATCAGAAATTAGGGCATTTACCTTTTCAATAGTAAGAGAAAGATCATCATTCACGACAACATAGTCGAACTTAGAACTAAACTCCATCTCCCACTTAGCTTTCCCCAGTCGTTTAGCCAGAGACTCTTCAGATTCCGTATTTCTGCCACGCAACCGTTGCTCAAGCACCTCAAGGCTTGGTGGAGCAATAAAGATCGCTAGAGTGTCTTTGGCAAATAGCTCTTTAAGACGAACACCACCCTTAACATCCACATCGAAGAGTACATGACAGTTTTGGTTCCAGATGCGCTCAAGTTCACTTTTCAATGTCCCATAATAGCTTCCGGCATAGACCTCTTCCCACTCTACAAAATCTTGCTTGTCTATCTTAGATCTAAACTCATCAGGAGAGATAAAATAATAATTCTTACCATCAATTTCGCCGGGACGCATATCTCTGCTTGTAGCCGAGACCGAAAACATAAGGTCATTCCTTAGCGAAAGCAAACCGTTAACCACTGAGGTCTTACCTGCGCCAGAGGGGGCAGAGAAAACAACCAACTTACCCATACAGCAATAGATTAGAGGATATTAAGTAACTGTTCTTTAATCTTTTCGAGCTCGTCTTTCATCATTACGACCAACTGTTGCATATCAGCCTGATTGGCTTTTGATCCTAACGTGTTAATCTCACGACCCATCTCTTGAGCAACAAATCCAAGTTTTCTGCCTTGGTTATCCTGTTCCTTGAGGACATTGAAGAAGTAGTCACAATGTTTTCTCAATCTAACCTTCTCCTCTGTAATATCAATCTTTTCCAGGTAATAGATTAGCTCTTGTTCGAGTCTGTTTTCGTCGATTCTTAGCTCGGTTAACTGAGAGAGCTCCCTTCTTAGTTTCTCACGAATATTCTGTTCTCTAAGACCTTCATAGACTTCAACCTCTTTCAGTAGATCAAGAATCTTAGTTACACGGGTTTTAAAATCTCTTTCCAGAACAGCCCCTTCCTGGATACGGAAGGCATCAACAGCCAATGCTGCTTCGCTGACCCCATTTATTACTTTGATCCACTCTTCATCGGGAACCTCATTAGAAGCAGTATGCATTACTTCGGGAAGACGCATGATTATCTGCAAATAGTCAGAAGGTTCATTTACCCCTAGCTTGACAGAGAGGTCACGTAGTTGGCTATAATAAGCCTCTGCCATGTCCTGATTAATACTATAAGAACCAGCCTGTCCAACAGATTCATAATTGATAAAACAGTCGGTTTTACCTCTCTGTATTAAGGACCCTATTGATGAGCGCAACTCATGTTCCCTTTCTCTATAGAAGGCCGGTAGGCGGACATTAAGATCAAGTTGCTTACTATTTAAAACTCTAATCTCAATGGTAACAATACGTTGAGCTGTTTCAACAGTGGCTTTTCCAAAGCCTGTCATGCTTTTAATCATGCTTTTTTTTACAAAGGTAATAAAGAGCTTTTAGGTTATATACTTATTATATAAATTTGCTATATTGCAACAGACAAAGAGACTCAAAAAAACCTTCAGGCTCAAAGAGCAACAACAACCAGTGCACCCAAACAGGTTAACATATCTTCTTCTACTCACCATTTCCATAGTCTTTGGGGTGCCAATTATCGGCTACCCCTCTTTCAGTCACTGCACTATCTTAAGAAACGAAAATCAGAATCCCAGTAAAGAGGATATTGACGCAAGAACACTCAATAGAAAACTAAAATTACAGTTAGCTAATGAGAAGGAGCCATACAATGATTTTCTATTTAATCAGTTTCTTAATCAAAGTATAGATGACCCTAAGAAAGCATTAGAAGTTGCCAAAGAATTATTGTATGTAAGTCGGGCAACAGATAATCAGTCAGATCAGATCAAAGCGAATCTGATCATTCACATAGCTTCGTTAAACCTTGGGATTAATTCAAAAGATTTGATTAGTATTCTTAACATCTATAATCAGAGTCATCTATTAGATAATGAGCTTGAAAAGAAGGAAATTGAATGGTTAACTGCACGGACTTTCTTGGTTTACGGTGAGATAACGTTGGCCGATTCGATCATAAAAGCATCAGACACCACCAACTCGAAAGAGCTTCCAAGGAGTATTTATATCCACCAAATAAGCACAATGGCTCATTGTGCTCTTGCTCAAAACAAACTTGATGAAGCGAGCAAATATGCTGATATTATTTTGAGAGACTCTTTCACTGATGAAAACTATAGAACTGTAGTTCTTGGGATGATGATCAAAGGCATTGTCACAGAAAAGAGAAATAATAGAACCAATGCCGTTACATACTATCGTAAGGCATATGAAATAGCATCATACTACAATGATTCCATTTATATGCTTACGACTCTGCTCTATGAACCGATGCTCTTCGGGTCAAAAGATCTGGTATATGAAATAGGTAGTTATTTAACTGATGCAGATTTCTCTTCTATTCCGGTGAGAGAAATGGGTAAAAAATACATCCAGTTTTGTCTGGTAAATAATGATGAGCAGGAAGCATTACGAATCTACTCCTTAATTGTTAAAAAAGCCTCGCATATACTGCCTACCCAGATAGGCCTCGAGATCTTAGCATTACTAAAAACATCTCTCAATAAAAGCCAAAATAGAGCAATGTATCTCGATATATTACAAAAAGAGAGTATCGCCTTAAAAGATAACTATAAGATAAAACGAGAGATCCTTAATTACCTTTTCACTTATGATTATTCACCCGCTTTAAATTACTCCCTTAATGACACCCACTTCTGGAAAAACTTAACCCGGTTATCTCTTGTATTAGGACTAATCATTATTATTTCTCTTTTCTCTATTCTTTACTATCTATCAAGAATAAGAAGAAGAGAAGCAATCAAAAAACACGACATCACCAAAGAGCAATTGTTTAGATTACAGATGAACCCTCATTTTGTCTTTAATGTCTTGGTGGCAATTCAAAACTCAATCTATAATGAATCAATCATTGAAACTAACCGATTAATAAACTCATTCAGCAGGCTCATGATGGCCTTCCTCCATCAAAACGAAACCAAAACAATTACCCTTGAACATGAGATTGATACGATCCGTCAATATTTGTTTATTCAGAGCCTTCGTTTCAACGAACAGTTTTCATACAGAATCACTATAGATTCCAGAATCAACCCGAGAGCCATCTCTATCCCTCCAATGCTAACACAACCCTTTATAGAAAATGCTATAGAACATGGATTAGCACGTTCTCCTAATCCTGGAGTAATCGAGATTTTTTATACGCTTTACAAGAAGCATATGCTAATTGAGATTATTGACAATGGGGTTGGTATTAACAGTTCTGACACGACTAAACGAAGTGATCATATGTCAATGGCCAGACACCTTACTACCGAACGTATCCGGCTATTAAATAAAGGAAGTTTTAGAAAAGGAGTTAAATTCAGCATTCAGGATATCCAGCAGTATAATAAAAACAGATCTGGAACCAAAGTAGTTTTCATGGTCCCCTTCACTGTGATATTACCAGATACAAAAATGAGTTTCAAGAATGAGTAGAACTATTATTATGATATGGTTATTCTCATTCGTGAGTATGTCAAACATATTGGCATCTGAGAAATCGTCGTCCGATTCACTCATAAAAAATAACTGCGATGAGAGTTTCTGTCGTTCTCTGGAAATCACTAAGCACCTCTTTCCTGATATAAATATCGACTTTGTTAATGGCTCCGACATCGAGGAAATTATCAAAGAGTATATTTCAGGTAATAGTGAAAAGGCCTTAACCCTGCTTAAAACTCTAGACCACGTTCCTTCAACCAACAGCCAGTTAATAGCTCAATTAAAAAGCATTAAATGTGCTATTCTTATAAACACAGGTAATTATAGGCAAGCCGCAAACGAGATTAATGCCTTATCTGTTTATTCAGACAAACATAATATTCCTTGCGGGAAGACTAATGCACTTATACAACTTGCGCGTCTCTTCTTCCTCACTGACAAAGAGGATATAGCTCAAAGCATTCTTAGCCTAGCTTTCGAATATGCCATTATAACAAAATGTCAACAGGCCAAACTCGACATATCCCTTTTGAAGGCACAGTTCTATAGTGTCTCAGGAAAGATAAAAAAAAGCAATCAAGCAATTTTACAAGCTAGAAATATCCTGACCTTTTCAAATCATGCTGAAGGATTACTTAGATACCTAGTTCTTTATTCGCCTTTAGCAATGAAAAAAGATACACTCATAATATCAGCTTTTGAGAATGAACTATTCTTACTCCAGCAAAAATGCAACAGTGTATATCTAAAGACATTGATAGGATTAAAACTAATCCAGAAAGCAATTGCGAACGGACGGTATATCAATGCTAACACGTTAATAAACCAACTAATTAATAAACCCGAATACTCTTCCCTAAAGTATGCTTTGCAAAAAGCACAAATTAACCTAATCCTTGTAGAATGTCTTATTCATCAAAACAACATTGCAGCAGCAAAATCAACGTTAACCCAGACAGAGAATCTTTTAAACACCTACCCAAAAAACATCTTTAATCTCAAGACCTTAGAGTTGAAAACAGCATTATCTACAAGACTTAATGATATTGAAACGCTAATCATACTCAAAAACGAAGAAAATAATATCCTGAACGCTCTGTCTGATACCCTTTCACAACAAGCCTTCACAGCAACCACCAACTTTTTCCAAGCAACACTTAAGAAAGCAGTGAAGAAAGACGAAGAGAGAGAAAACAGAATAAACACGGTAATCATTCTGACCATTATATTATTGATTGGGTTTGTAATTATTGGCTTTCTATTCAGTCAATATAGAACCGAACAAAATTTTAACTCTCGTCATATAGAACTTAAGCAAGAACTCCTGATCTCTCAACTTGGTCCAAAATTCTCTTATCGTTGGTTGTCAGGTTTAAAAGATATGGTAAAAGAGAGAGAACCGGATGAAGCTGCAGATTACCTCTCAATCTTTGCAAAATTTACCAGGACTATTCTGCATGCTCCTCAAAATGACTTTATTTCTCTTAAACAAGAGTTAGAAAGTATTGAACGATATTATTGGCTACTTCAGCAAAACACACTTATCCCAATTAAGTTAACCATTTCTCTTCCCGAAGATGAGTCGGAATTAGAAGTTACTGTTCCCCCATTCTTTTCTCATATTATTACAGAGATAATACTTGGCTCTTTTTTATCTCAAAACAAAGAGACTATCGCACATCTCGATATCTCTGAAAAGACCAAATATCTCTATTTAAATTACACAATTAAGACTAAAGATGAATCGTGCATCACGCTTGACAGTGCGACTAAACAGGAGCTGATGAAGGCAGAAAGGATGACCAATGAAAGACATTCTCTTCTTAAAAAACTTCACAAAAGAGACATCCGAATTATAATGAATGAGGAACTCGACTCAAAAGGTCAATATAATATGCTTTTTAGGATCGCAAAACTAGAAAAAAGAGCACGTCGTTTCCGCATCCTTTTATAACTTTACATCCCAACAGCCTATTTCTACTTATCCATATAGCAATGATACGAGCAATTATTATAGACGACGAAACGACAGCAAGAGAAGCACTCAAGCAGATGCTCTTAAGAACGAAAATCAAAGTTGAGATAGTTGCAGAAGCTGACTCCGTCGAAGAGGGTTTCAGATGCATCAAAGAAAAAAATCCAAGTGTTGTTTTCTTAGACTATGTACTAAAGGATGGTACAGGTATAGATTTATTAGAAAAAGCGAGTAAGCATAACCTCAATGTCAGAGTCATTTTTATCAGTGCTTTTGAAGAACCAGCTGCCAAAGCATTTAAGTATAAAACCTTGCATTATCTTACTAAACCAATCTCTGTAAAAGATCTTAAAGTTGCTCTTGAGCGGGTTGAGATTGGACTTCCTCATACGATGCTGAATGGAAAAGAGACAGACACTGAGCTCATAAAAGAGACTTCCAATGCACCAGTGAATGATAGAGTAAAAATTAAACATCATGGGGAAACTCACTTTATTGACCCTAATTCAATCATCCTTTGTCTGGCAGACAAGACTAAAACTACCATCTTCATGGTTAATGATGAAGAATTAGTGTCTAACTATAACCTCGGAGAATTGGAGTCAATGTTATCAGGCAGAAGTTTCATAAGAACCCACCGCTCATATCTCGTAAATAAAAACTATATATCCAAACTAAAGACCGCTGAAAGTGTTATTCAACTAAGTAATGGCAAAGAGATCCCCGTTTCTACACGTAAACTAAAACAACTAAAAGACGATCAATGAAAAGCCATCTGTTTGACGATCCAATTAAACTTTACAACACTCTACTAAACGATATCCAAGAGGCTCAATCCAGCATTATTCTTGAGTTCTATCGCTTTACTGGTTCTATTGGGATCCGGCTTATTGACGCATTAGCTCTCAAAGCTAAACAGGGAATAGAGGTTAAATTGTTGCTTGACTCTTGGGGAACCGACTGGAGACATGAGCAATTCGCACCATTAATTCAAGCAGGAGGGGAAGTACGTTTCTTCCATAAAATCATACTTCGCCCTGGTTTCTTTATCCGATCTCACAGGAGAAATCATAGAAAACTGGTTATAATTGACAGTAAAATAAGCTATATAGGGTCAAGTAATATAAGCGATTATAATATAGTCTGGAGAGAGTTGATATTAAGAATCGAGGGGCCAGTTGCAACTGCTTTTCGGGAGACGTTTGATCAGATGTATGCCAAACACACCGACTATCTCGCCTATCCTAATGAAATGCGTACCCCTATCTTCTTTCGCGACTTTGAGATAGTCAGAGACGTCCCCTCTATTCGTTCACAGATGATCCGTCGCAGATATACAAAACTCATTAATAAAGCTAGAAAAAGCATCATCATAGAAACTCCTTACTTTCTACCAAGTTTCCTTGTTAGAAAAGCACTTATCGCCGCTGTCGCCAGAGGAGTTAAGGTTCAGATTTGTGTTCCTCTGAAATCAGATATGTCTATTGTAGATAAGCTTAGAAACAGATATATCGGGCCTTTAACTGAACAAGGTATTGAGTTTTTAATGCATACAGGCCATAACCTTCATGCGAAACTCCTTTTCGTTGACAATACAACATTCGCTATCGGTTCAGCAAACTTCGACTATAGGAGTTTTAGATTCCAGCATGAAATGACTCTTATCGGTAAATATGCCACCATCACGGCACAGGTAATACGTCATACCACCGAGACAATCAACCAATGTATCCCATTTGACTATGAAGCCTGGAAAAAACGGAAACTCTTTGATCAATTTCTTGAATGGCTAATCCTGCCTATTCGTCACCTCCTGTAGCCCCTTCTTACTCCGCTTAAATCGCACTCCCCCATTGACAACAATAATGCCTGTGAAAATTACGCTGGCAGCAACAACTTTTCGATAATCGAAAGAATCTTGTCGTGTTAACAACGCAACGGTTGTAGCAATTACGGGCTGCAAATAGATAAAATACCCGGCCAAAGTAGCCGTGACATGCTGAAGAGCCCAGTTTGTTAACAAAAAAGCTAAGAGAGTAGTTATATATACTACATACAACAACGCTAACCATGCCGTTGGTGTGAAAATGGCTATCCGCCAGGGAGTATCATCTATCAGAATATAGGGTGTCACCAATAACAACCCAATGGTAAAAGAGTATACTATTACAGTTAATGCACTATAACTCTTCATGAGTGGCTTAACCAGTACCAGATAGAGGGAATAACTTGCAATATTCAATAAAATCAACATGTTCCCTAATGTTGTTCCCTGACCTGTACCGTGAGTACCTAAAAGAACTAACCAAACGGCTCCGCTTGCTCCAAGTAAAATACCTACTCCCTTCCTAAAGGTAAATCGCTCTTTCAGAATAATCGCCGCAAAGACCATCACCAAAATTGGGCTACAGGCATGAATAATACTGGTATCAACGGGTGAGGTCCTCGATAATCCTTCAAAAAAAAGAATCTGATTCAATGTAATCCCCGTCAAAGAGACCAAAAATAGTCTGAAGATATCTGCTTTAGCAATCTTCTGATAATAGCCCCCCAAAAGATATACAGGCCATAAAACCAACAATGAGCCACCCAACCGTAGTAACATAAATTGCGGGGGACTAACAAAGTGGGGCATTAAACTCTTCGCTACAGTATAGTTTAAACCAAATATAAAACTGGTTGCTACTAATGCTATTATTGCCCTCTGACTCTTCATTTAACAATTCTCTTTTTCAACCTAAACTGAGATTTAATCAGTTAAGATTAAGTTTTTAATTTATTCCATTAGAATCAACCCCTGAACATCTTATCTAGTTCTTTATTCTTCCGGCTCCTTGGTAATGCTTCCGGTAATAGGGTTCATCCAGACCTGAGATAATAACCCCACGTGACGTAGATGAGTGAACAAACCGCCTCTCTCCAAGATAGATTCCGACATGATTTACCTCTTTATCACTGGTTTTAAAAAACACCAAATCACCTGGTAACAATGCATCCTCTTTAATGAGGACTACCATCGTCAATAGCTCTATCGAACTACGCTTAAGATTGATACCGTAAGCCTCATTAAATACTTGCCACACTAAGCCACTGCAATCAACCCCACTCTTAGTGGATCCTCCATATTTATAAGGCGTTCCTATCCACTGTTCAACCACTTTTATAAGAACCTTTCGATCATATCGCCCCTCAGGTATATTTGGTTCAACCGGACCATTAGGTGCCGTAACAATACGTATCACCTTACCTTTCTTCTCCTTCTCAGACCGATTCCCCTTCTTCGATGAGGTACACCCAACAGTCCATAGAGTGATCAAAAAAATCAAAAGAATAGATGCTTCTCGTCTCTTCATGGTGGGCTTTGTTCGATTGCAAACCTACAAATTTTCTAGCAATGTCAATGAACTAGGAAGCTTATTGTTATACCTGGTCTTCCTTGTATCTTGAATTAAACATTTCCTTATCAGCTGTTTTCATTAGCTACTAGCTCCTAGCTACTAGCTCCTAGCTCCTAGCTACTAGCTACTAGCTACTAGCTACTAGCTCCTAGCTACTAGCTACTAGCTTCTAGCTTCTAGCCACTAGCCAGATGCCAGTTGCCAGATGCCACTAGCCAGATGCCAGTTGCCAGATGCCAGTTGCCAGATGTCGGTGCCAGATGCCAGCCGCCAGATGCCAGTAGCCTTTTCTTTGAATCCTTGAATCTTGAATTCCCCATCGCCGCCAGATGCCAGTTGCCAGTAGCCTTCTCTTTGAATCCTTGAATCTTGAATTCCCCATCGCTGCCAGTTGCCAGCCGCCAGTAGCCTCCTCTTTGAATCCTTGAATCTTGAATTCCCCACCGCTGCCAGTTGCCATTTGCTTTCCTATAACCTCACTCCCCAAAAACGAGACAAGGAGGTTGCCTCTTCAGACTTCCCCCTTGTCAGGTAACTATCAAACTACACCTGCACTAATCAGTGCAAACAACTACACATGCTTTTAAGCAATATCAATCTGTTTTACCACTCGAACATTCTCTTTTTTAGGCAAAACAACAGTGAGAATTCCATCCTTCATATCAGCTTGTACGGCTTCAACATCAATTGTTTCTGGAAGGGTGAATACACGTTTAAATCTTCCGGTGATAAACTCTTGACGAGTGAACTTGCGATCTTCCGATACTTCTGACTTTTGATCATTCATAACTGTAAGCTTCCTGTTCTCCAATGAGATCTTTACCTGGTCCTTCTTCATTCCCGGGACAGCCAATTCAATGGTAAAACCACTTTGATCTTCCGAAATATTAACTGCGGGGATGAAATCTACCTCATTTGAGGGATTGCTTAAAGTGTTCTGGTCAAAAAGGTTCTCAAACAGATGTGAGTAAACCGGCATGTGATTCATTCTTAAGAAAGTCATAACTTTTCCTCCTATAATTTTGTTTTAATTAATTCATTTTTAAGTCTGTGAACTATCTTTTCTATTTTCTCAGACTCTGATACCACATGATCAAGTGATGTACCAAATCAAAAAAACAGGACAAATCATCAAAGAAAGATGCCATTATGGCATAAGTCTATTTTATTTCATGACAATATTACAGGAAACACAACACTTTCCTGATTTTTTTGTTTCTTAGTATATTAAACACAAGTTGATTAAAACAAACTTCTGTTTACTTAACCTGTTTTTTCAACCTTATAAAAATGTTTCCTGACTATTTTTGTCTTGTATCATCTTTGAAAGTTGAGAGACAAAAATTGAGTATTGGTCAGGTGAAAAGAAATATAACCTTTCAGTATGAACGAGCAGCATCCTTCCATACTTAATAAACTCCAGATCCGACGAGTAATTTGGCCTGTCTTAATCGGATTAGGAGTAGGGGGCTGGCTTATGGCCGATGCATGGGATCCTGAAGTATTTCGATCAACAAACTGGACAACAGCATCATGGCTATTTCTACTCGGAGCAATAATCCTAATGCTCATGAGAGATCTGGCATATATGTATAGAATAAGACTTTTAAGCGACAATAAACTTAGCTGGAAGCAGTCATTTCAAGTAATCCTACTCTGGGAGTTTTCATCTGCCCTTACCCCATCGGTTATTGGAGGATCTGCTGTTGCTTTGTATATTCTAACAAAAGAGGGTATTAGTCCGGGACGAACCACAGCCATTGTTTTAATTACCGCCTTCCTCGATGAACTCTTCTATGTAGTAATGGTTCCTGTGGTCTTTCTAATTGCCGGCTTCGAAAAACTATTTACCTCACAAGGAGAATATCTCTTTCTTGACACCCCACTTGGTATTACAAGTATCTTTCTTGTCGGATATCTGTTTATTGTCATTTTAATCATAATTATATACGCAGCCATCTTCTTTCGTCCTGATATCTTCAACTGGATTCTTGTTAGAGTCTTCAGTCTCAAGTATCTTAAGAAAAGAAAACAGTGGGCTATTAATACCGGACAAGATATTATAACAACTTCAAAAGAGATGAAGGGTAAGCCATTCTCATTCTGGCTTAAAGCGTTTGGAGCAACTGTTGCCTCATGGACTGCCCGCTTCTGGGTTGTTAACCTCTTAATTCTGACAATCACTCAAGTCGACGACCATTTTCTTATCTATGCCCGACAACTTATTATGTGGGTCATTATGCTGATTAGTCCGACACCCGGCGGGAGTGGTATTGCTGAGTATATTTTCGGAGGCTTCCTTGGGGAATTTATTCCAACTGGAATGGCACCCGCAATGGCATTACTCTGGCGCTTAATCAGCTACTACAGCTATCTGATCATTGGAGCAATTCTCCTACCAATCTGGGTAAGAAGAGTCTTTAAAAACAACCCTATCCACATACCGCACATCCACCTCTCTCACAAAGGAAACCACTCATCTTCGACTAATAAGGATCAGACAGAACAAACTCATAAAGAGTAGAAATACGGCGGATGGAGACAGGTTACTGGCTAAAGGCAACTGGCAAAAGGCTACTGGCAGCTGGCGGCGATGGGGAATTCAAGATTCAAGGATTCAAAGAAAAGGCTACTGGCATCTGGCGGCTGGCGGCGATGGGGAATTCAAGATTCAAGGTTCGAGGATTCAAGATTCAAAGGCGATGAAGGATTTGATAGAATGATAGTCAGTGGGCATAATAAGTTAATTGCCAAAAGGGATAAAAAAGTTAATCCCTACCGATCAAGTGATCAATAGGGACTGACTTAAGTTTACAGATTAACTGACCTTATTTTTTCAGATAGAGCTCCAGCAAACGATGAGCCGCCACATACGAGCTTATTTGATCAGCCTCAATAGCCTTACCATAGTCGGCAATTGCTTTCTGAACGCCTTTAGTCTGATAGAAATGCTCTAACAGTTCGTTCTCAATAGTCTCAATCATGATACGACGAGCTTGGTACTTACGTCTCTTATGGAAGTACCCATTCTCTTTAACCATCATTAAATACTCATCTATCATACCCCACACCTTATCAATCCCTTCGCGGGTATAGGCCGAACAGGTTTCTGCTTTCGGATACCAACCCGATTCAGTAGGAGGGAACAGATGAAGCGCATTCTGATACTCGGCTTTTGCTAAAAGGGCTCTCTGTTTGTTATCTCCATCGGCCTTATTGATAAGGATAGCATCTGCCATCTCCATAATTCCACGTTTTATGCCTTGAAGCTCATCACCGGCACCCGACAGCATAAGAAGCAAGAAGAAATCAACCATTGAATGAACTGCTGTCTCCGATTGCCCCACTCCTACGGTCTCAATAATGATAACATCGAAACCGGCAGCCTCACACAACAGTACCGTCTCACGCGTTTTTCTGGCAACCCCACCCAAAGAGCCGGCACTGGGACTGGGTCGTATAAAGGCATTCAGATCTTGCGAAAGCTCTTCCATTCTGGTTTTATCACCTAAAATGCTTCCTTTCGACCGCTGACTACTGGGGTCGATGGCTAAGACAGCCACTTTATGACCACCATTTGTGAGGTATTTTCCGAAAGCCTCAATAAAAGTACTCTTCCCAACACCGGGAACGCCTGTTATACCAATACGTACAGACTTACCCGTGTGCGGCAGACACATCTCTAAGACCGATTGAGCCAACTCCTCATGTTTGGGAAGTGTACTCTCAATCAATGTAATCGCCTGACTTAAAAGAGTTCTATTACCACCAATGATACCATCGGCATACTCTTCTGCAGTAAGCTGGGGTTTTCTTTTTGGAAGATTCTTTAGGAAATGTTCATTAACTATGCTGGGTTGTTCTATGCCTTCATTAACCTTTAATGCAGAGTCAAATATATCTTTTTCACCATCCATGATGCTTTTTTTACAAAGTTAGCCCAAAAAAAAGGGATAGAGACTAGGCCAAATCTAAAAAAAAGTTTCTATCTTTGCACCCGCAAACGACGGTAAACCTCTCCGTAGCTCAGTTGGTAGAGCAGCTGACTCTTAATCAGCGGGTCATAGGTTCGAATCC
>JAJTBW010000123.1 GCA_021286705.1 Sphingobacteriia bacterium | reverse complement strand
TTTGATGAAGTGTTTTGGCCTTTTATTTAGGGTGTCCCTGTGTCGAAGTCAGGAGATTAGAGCCAATGAAAAAGGATGTCCGGGTTGGACATCCTTTTAAGATGATATTTGAATAGAAAATGAAATCTATCAGGGTTCAAATGAAGTATTACTCTTCAAAGAGGCTATCTACAAATGCGACCCGATCAAAGAGTTTCATATCGCCCATTTTCTCACCGATACCGATATATTTTACGGGTATTTTGAACTGGTCACTTATACCAATCACGACACCACCTTTGGCGGTACCATCAAGTTTAGTCAGGGCAAGCGCGTTAACTTCGGTAGCGGCAGTGAACTGTTTTGCTTGCTCAACTGCATTCTGGCCTGTCGATGCATCCAAAACTAATAAGATCTCGTGTGGTGCATCAGGAATAACCTTTTGCATCACCTTCTTTATTTTATTTAGCTCATTCATGAGATTGATCTTATTATGAAGTCGTCCTGCAGTATCAATAATAACGACATCGGCATCAGAAGCTTTAGCAGAGGTGCAGGTGTCAAAAGCAACAGATGCTGGATCTGCACCCATGTTTTGGGCTACAATTTGAACATCGGCTCTCTCTGCCCAGATTTTGAGCTGGTCAATTGCTGCGGCACGAAATGTATCTGCAGCTCCTAAAACTACCTTTTTTCCTGCGGATTTGAATTGGTGGGCTAACTTGCCTATCGTTGTGGTTTTACCCACACCATTGACACCAACCACCATTATCACGTATGGTTCTGATCGCTTAGGAAAATCGAATGAACTGACAGTCTGCATTGGGTTCTCTTCAAGAAGAGTGGTAATCTCCTCCTTTAGCATTCTGTTCAACTCGGAAGTCCCAAGATATTTATCTTCAGCTACTCTCTTTTCGATTCGCTCAATAATCTTAAGAGTAGTGCTTACTCCAACGTCGGAAGTAACCAAGGTCTCTTCTAATTCATCTAAAACTTCCGCATCAACTTTTGATTTTCCTGCGATAGTCTTGGAGAGTTTCCCTAAAAAGCTGGTCTTCGTTTTCTCAAGTCCTTTATTTAAATCCTCTTTATCCTTTTTGGAAAAAAATGAAAATAGCCCCATGATATTTGGTTTTGAGTGCGAAATTATAGCAAATTGAGATAAGTACAAAGATTATCAATGGTATTGTGTTTGACACAATAAAAAAAAAGCTTTTTCCTTTGAGGAAAAAGCCGGGTAATCTTTATCTAACTCTGACAAACTATTTCTTAGCCAGATGATCTTTTACCTTATCATTGGGAACCATCTCCTCGGTGAAGATGTAAGCACCAGTCTTAGGTGACTTAACCATACGGAGAACTTTAGCCCAATCTTTACCCCCTGACTGCAGGGTAGCTACTACTTTCTTTGCCATATCTCAGATATTATTTAATTTCTTTATGAACAGTAACCCTCTTTAAAATTGGGTTATACTTCTTTAACTCCATACGTGCAGGAGTGTTCTTCTTGTTCTTAGTGGTGATGTAACGTGATGTACCCGGCATACCTGATTCTTTATGCTCCGTGCACTCTAGAATCACCTGAACACGTGCTTCTTTGTTTTTCTTAGCCATTTCCAGTCAAAGTTTAATTTGAGGGCTGCAAAGTTAAGGTTATTTTTTGATAATAACTACTTTAACCCAGAATTTATTCTCTATTTTATTACCAACTTATTAACAGGATAATTATTAATTTATTGATAATGTGTTAGTTTTCTAAAATGTTAATTATGTAGTTGAAATCATCTTTTGATAAAATATCGCAAAAGACAGATCTAATCTGGATCAACGTTGCTGAAGTTTTGATGATCCTTGATTGAAATCCCTTAGCTTAATTGCGGTTATCGTCCTTTTTGTTGATAATGGGAAATCTGCCTTCATCATCCAATCATAATAGGGTGGTTCTTTGCGGAATATCTCACCAACAACCTGATTTTTATACTTTCCAAATGCAAAGACTTCTTGCTGTTTATCGTTGAAGACAATGTGTCCAACGAGGTCTGCTTTTCGGTTTGTATTTGTGCATTTGCTTAGGATTTCAATATCGTTTACAACAGGGATGCTCTCTGAGCCATCTTTATCTTTATATACTACATTCTCATATCGATCAAGCTGAGCTTTAAGGATTTCATAGGTCGCCGTGATATCAGCTTCTGCACTATGTGCATTGATAAGTTCTGCCCCACAGTAGAATTTATATGCCGCAGACAATGTTCTGGGCTCCATCCTATGAAAGATATTCTGAACATCAACAAATCGGCGACCTTTTACCTCAAATTCTACATTTGCTCTAAGAAATTCTTCGACTAGTAAGGGGATATCAAATTTATTAGAGTTATATCCTGCCAGGTCACAGTCTTTGAGAAAGGTGGCCAATCCTTTGGCTAACTGAGCAAATGTTGGCTCATCTTTTACATCTTCATCTGTTATTCCATGAATGGCTGTTGATTGAGGAGGGATTGGGATAGTCGGGTTGACTCTTCTTGTTTTAATCTCTCTCTTTCCGTCTGGCAGAACCTTCAGGATGCTTATTTCAACGATTCGATCGGTTCCAACATTAATGCCTGTCGTTTCCAGATCAAAGAAGGCGATAGGACGGGTAAGTTTTAATTCCATGATTTTATGATTTTCTGCCTAATGAGCGAATTGAGTTTATAAGAATATTTAGGTCGGTTATCGGGTTGTAGTTTCTTGCATAAAGCAAATTTAGGTTGTCTATGGTATCTTGTTCTAACTTCTTTTGGTTAAATGCATCCGCAGGAGTTAGGATACCATTTTTTATAGCGGGTAGCTTAACTGAGTTTTGGCTCTTTGAAAAGCCTACCCATGTTTTAATCCCGAATAAAACTGCAAAGTAGTTGGTTAAAAAACCAATTGGTCTGCTTGAGATGAGAAATATAATCGGTGTTAACGGTGCCATAAAAAGACAGATGAGTAGATCCGTTAGTCGCTTATTCCTGCGATTTCTCGATTTTCCTACCGGGTTAATGTCGAGTATAAAGGGGTCAGATAGGGTACTGATTGAGTTAGATCCTATAATAGAGACACTCTCGGGCGGGGCAATTTTGTAATCCAGATCTTTTTGCTTTAGATTACTCATCAAGTCAATGATAGTCCTAGCTGGAATGTCTTGACCGCAGAAAACTAGCTCATTGATGCTGTATATCGGAATGATATCCGGAAGCTGACGCATTGTCCCGATAAAACCATGCCCTTCGGTTACTTCAGATAAGGGGGTAACTAACCCAATAAAACCTGCACCGGGGTGGGTCCTTCTGAGTAAATCGGCGACTCTGGTGGCCTCCTCTTGCTTTCCAATTACCAGATATCTCTTATTCTCATCGGTTGCTAATCTGAATTGTTTTCCTGCACTATAATGAAGAATAAGCCTTGAGGCTAACACAGCTGTTATACCCCAAAGTGATCCAAAAATAATAACTGCCCTAGAAAATCTGACTGATTCATCTAAGAGACCATATACTACAAGAATAAAAATGGTACCGGTTATAATTCCTTGGAGGATTCGAAGTAATCTGACGGGCTTGTCATAGCCACCGCTCAGATAGATGGAGGTTATCCAAATAAGTGTATAGGCAGGAAGTACGATAAAGGTAAAGGCATCGGGGTAATGAAAGCCATCACCGAACTTCAGTGTCTCCCAATAGAGACTTATAATTTTCATTCCAGCATACATGATAACTCCATCTGTTGCTGGTAAAAGCAGTTTTTCAAATACTCTTCTTAAAAGAGAAAGGCCAGCTCTGAAGTAAATTGCCAGTTTAATGAGTAATGTTAATATACCAGCTTGTTGCCCATTAAAGTGCTTCCTGGCAAAGATCAGCATCGCATTGTAGAAGACTATTACATAGTTCACACTGCTTTTACGCGTGCTCTCTCCTTTGTAATGGATTATTCTGGTCTCAGGGAAATAATAGTTTTTATAACCAGCCAACACGATTCTCCATGAAAGGTCGATATCTTCTCCGTACATAAAGAAATCTTCATCGAGTACCCCGATTTTATCAGTAACACTCTTTCTTAGCATCATGAAGGCACCTGCGAGGATCTCAACAGAATGGGTTTTGTTTTCGTCGAGATAGCTTAAATGGTATGAACCGAAGGTTTTACTTTTTGGAAAGAGTTTGCTCAATCCAAATATCTTATAAAAGGCGACAGCAGGGGTGGGAAGGCCTCTTTTTGACTCGGGAAGAAAACGGCCTTTGCCATCTACCATTTTTACACCTAACCCACCGGCATCAGGGGTTTTATCCATAAAGGCCACACACTTGTCGAAGGTATCCTCTTCAACAACGGTATCGGGGTTTAATAAAAGAATATATTCTCCTTTAGCCTCCCTGATTGCCTGATTATTTGCTCTGGAGAAACCAACATTGTCCTGGTTTGCAATAAGTATGACTTCAGGGAATTTCTCCCTTACCATTGCTACGGATCCATCAACCGAGCTGTTATCGACAACGAAAACCTCAGATGAGATCTTTTTGGTGGCTTTCCTAACTGCATGAAGGCACTGCTCCAAAAAAAACTCTACGTTATAGTTGACAATGATAATAGATAGTTTCATGAAATAACCATGATTGGGGATGAGATATCACAAGATTTTATAGATGCATCGTTTAAGAGAAGATCATCTAATCTATGCAGAAAAAGAGAGTATAAAATTGTTAAGACTGACATCCGGTTTTTAATAAAGATAATCATTATCAGTTTGATAATGTTGATAAAGAGAGTTATGAATAGCAGATATAATCATTATCAATCGTTGACCCCAATGCAACGGAAAGAGTTCTTTAATGCTGCTGACAGCATTCTCTTTCGCATCACGACTGTTTTTCTGATAAAGTATGACAAAATCTTTCATGTCTTGATAGGTGTCAGTCAGAGCCTCGGCCAGACTCATTTTTCTCGCATCCTCGGCGGCAAAGTTTAATGGGTCAAACGTCCAGAAGATATCTGAGTCTCCTAGTGTCTCTCTTAGTTTATTGAAGAGCTCTTCCCAATGTTCCTCAGTAATATATCGTTCGTTCGCCTCCGGATTATTAACCTCTATATCTGGTAGCAGGGAGCCTCTTACATACATTAAAGGGGCAAGTTTTTGAAGTACCTCAAGTAATTTTTGTCTGTCGTTAGGATCATGATCCTCCAGTGTTTTACAATATTCATGAGCCACCGCAAGAAGCTCAAGAACTTGCTTGCTGTATACTGGATTATCAGGAATACTATTGTTCATTTGCCTCTGTTTTTGTTTGCGAAGTTAGCGATTCTGGGTGAGAATCGTAATTGTATTTGGTGTGTAGGATTTGTAGAAACATCATTCAAATACTTACCTTTGTATCAGAACAGCACAAAAAACTAATTATTTCATGATGCGTCGATTTTTTGGTTCTTTTTTGCTCTGGATCTGGGGTTGGAGAGTCGAAGGTGAATTCCCGCCAGTACCTAAATGCGTTGTTGTTGAGGCTCCTCATACCAGCTTTTATGATTTCTTTCTCGGCCGTTTTGCTATGTGGAAACTTGGAATACCCACTCATTATCTTATTAAAGCCAAATATTTTAAAGGTATCATGGGTGTGCTTCTAAAATGGTCAGGCGGTATTCCTGTTACTCAAAATCCCAAAGATAAATTCTACCAGAATCTTCTTAATACTTTTAAAGAGGCAAATAACCTATATCTTGTCATTACCCCTGAAGGAACTCGAAAACCCGTAAAAAGATGGCGCTCAGGTTTTGTCGCAATTGCAAGAGATGCTAATGTCCCTCTTGTTCTGGGGTACTGTGACTACTCAAAGAAAATCATCGGTATCATTGGTCCTTTTGAACTGAGTGATGATATGGCTGGTGATATTGAGAAGATTCAACGCATATACAAGGCTTCATGGGCCAGGCATCCTGAGAAATTCTATGAACTACCCCCGCTCGATTCTAATTCATAACTGAATAACCTCAAATCAGATTTTCTCTTTTCTGTTTCTTTCCGCCCAAAAAGGTCAAGCTCGAAAGATCGGCTCGTGTAACAAAAGTCTTTTCTATTCGAGCGATTTCTATACCTGCTCTGGAATATACTGCATTTTGAATCTTTTATGCGACCAAAGCCATTGGGATGGCTCTTCACGGATTGCTTTTTCCAGACAAGCTGCATATTTCGTAATAATCATTCCGGGTTCTTCCTCTCTGGGGTTAAGGGTTACTGGTTCTAAAATCATCTTGTAGTGACCATCACGAACTCTCCTGATGATATAGAAATAGACCGGGATGTTATAGAAACGGGCATTTTTTTCTATTCCATGAAGCCAAGCCGTTTTCTGTCCGAAGAAGTCACACCATACTGCAGTTTTACGATTTGAAGGGTTCTGGTCTGCAATCATCATATAACAAGTGGGAATGTTTCTGTGTCTGTTGAAGGTCTTTGTGGTTTCAAATACCGAGGCTAGTTCAACCTCTGATTCAACGCGACACTTCTTGAGCCAATTATCGATTCTTTTGTTACTAAGTGGGCGATAGAATGCAACGGAAGCATGATCCGGAACTAGCTTTCCACTAAATAATCCCATCCATTCCCAATTAGCGTAATGTGCCCCTGCAAAGATGGTGGTTTGCATGTTTCTTTTTACCTCTTCAACAATTGGGTGGTCTTTGCCATCTATTCGAGGTAGTACATCCTTCGATCCCATACTATATGCTCTCAAACTCTCGAGAAGAATGGTGCTAAGATTTCTGTAGAAATCATATGCGATTTTGTTAATCTCTGCTTCTGATTTCTCTGGGAAGCACCGATTTAGATTGCTGAGAATTACCTTTTTTCTATACTTGATCAAATCTCTTAGTACGAAGGTTACGAAGTTTACCAATCCATAGAAGGGCTTCTCAGGTAACAGTCCGAACAGGTATACAAAAAAGCGCATTGCGAGATAAGCAATCATGGTGTTTAGATTTTATTCAAAAGTAAAAAAAAGCCCTGTGTTAAGTGATAAACTAAACACAGGGCTTAAAGTTTTATGAGAAACTCATTGTATTACTAGAAGTTACATCTTAAACTTATAATGAAGTTTCTACCTGGAGCAGAAACTCCTGATGCGAATAGTCTGTAGTGTTGATCTAAGATATTCTCAAGACTGGCTTGGGCTTTCAGATATTTTGTGATCTGATAACCTGCCTTGATATTGAGTGTATACCATGAAGGAGTACCCCAAGCAGTTGCGGTCGGGAGATTATCTTCACCTGATGTTGAATAGGTGTCAAGGTTTTTCCACCCATTGTATCTGACGCTGAATTCACCCTCAAGACGCTGATATTTTAAGTAGAGGGCGGTCATACCATATACAGGAGGGATATGATCAAGAGGTGCATCCTCTTCATCTAATTGTCCTTTGGTAAAGGTTAGATTACTTTCTAAACTAATATAACGACTAATTTGAGCCCTGATAGAGCCAGAAAGTCCATAAACTTTGGCCTTACCACCATTTTGATTCGTTTGAATTGCAGTCATAGAACCATCGTAGATTATAGAATCAAATCCGTTTAAAGTGGAACTACGCATGACAATAGCATCGAATAGTCTGGTGTAAAATGCTGTTAATTCAATTTTAAAGGTATTATCAATAGTCTTACTCAACGTTATTTCGTTATTCCAAGACTTCTCTGATTTCAGTTCGGGATTAGGAACAACTAGTACACTACCTGCCTTTGAATCATTGACTTTTCCAATGTCATCAACATTGGGTGACCGATAACCGGTTGATGAGCTAAAAGCGATTCTCCACCCATGATTAAACATGTAGACTAAGCCCAAGCTCCCGTTGGCTGTCAGGTTGTTTTGTTCGATGATTGAATCAAATGGAAACTTAGTAATTTCCATCATTCGGGAAGAGTACTCAGACTTCAGCGAATGATGTGAAACTCTGACTCCCTGTGAGAAAATGAACTCAGGAGTTATCTCCCAACTATGTGTGATGTAGGCAGCCACTGAGGTAGTCTTGTTATCTTTATCAGGATACCTTGTGGCAACCTCTTCCTTTATTTCTCCGGTTTTGATGTACTCATTATATGCCTTAGAACCAATATTATTATATATAGCTTCCAAGCCATAACGCAACTCGTTTGATGAACCAATCTGTTTCATGAAGTCGGCATTCAGTGAGGCAACATTTACGGTTTCTTCCTGATGTCTTTTTTTCGAAGAGCCAAATTTGCGATCAATTCTATCTTCTGAGATGTTTTGCCATGCTATGGTGATATTTGAGTAGTCAAACAGTTTCCTGTTCTTGAATTTTGCTGAAAGTGCTGCTAAGAGGCGATCTTGAGGACCATAGTACCATTCAGCGTTCTTAAACTTTCCATTTGAGCTATTAATCTCTTGAAGTCTATCATATCGAGGTATGTCACCTGAGGTAGAGTATTGAACATTGAGGCCAAACTCAGTGCGCTCAGAGGCTTTGTAATTGATTTTTTGCAGTAGGTCAAGTTGATGATAGCCTGTGTTTTTCTGGATGGCTGGATTGTCATTTGCAACCATAGAGTCAACGCCATTGATACGTTCTGTGCAATATAGGCGTTTTCCCCAATCGCCGTAAGCCGGATTTCTCCATGCACCTGCACGGAGATCGCCAAGGTCTTTATAGGTAGCTGATGAAACAAAAGCCCAGTTTCCAAAGCCATATTTTAGATGCGCATGAACTGTCTTCTCATTGTTGGCTGTTGCATAACGGGTCATTGCATTGCCGTTAATGAAAGCTTTTCCGTCAGTGCTGTATTCAGGAGAAAGGGTTAAAAACTGTACCACCCCACCGATAGCATCTGAACCATAAACTACGCTACCGGGTCCATAAGCGATCTCTGTCCGATCAAGAATATTTGGATCAATCGTGATAATGTTCTGAAGGTGACCAGCACGATAAATTGCATTGTTCATGCGAATTCCATCTACCACTAAGAGAACTTTATTGGCTTCAAAACCACGAAGAACCGGGCTTCCTCCACCCATTTGACTAGATTGTAAAAATGCTGCTCCTGTGTTCATTAAAAGCTCTGAAGGTGTTTGAACATCAAGACGATCAATGGTTTTAGAATCCAGAATGGTTATTTGTTGCGCAATATCGTCTTTGTTCTCAGCTATTTTATTTGCGGTCAGTACAACCTGTTGTAGTTCTATGATATTTGGTGCCATATAAATAGCATAGTTCTTCTTCTCGAGGTCATTTTTGGTCGTGATCTGTGTTTGATATGAGACATGTTTGAAATAGAGAGTATCAGACTTTTTGAAGATTGAGAGATCAGCCTCACCTTTGGATGAGGTGGTGGTGCCTTTATTCTCCTTGGTTTGTATTGAAACTAAAGAGATAGGCTGTTGTGTCTGTTGATCAACTATTTTAATAGTTTGGGCATTCAATTGAGTAATAAACAATATCATTAGAAGGCCCAGAGTATATTTTGGGTTAAGTTTTTTCATTTTATGTATAAATGTCGATTAATCCGCGGTCATATTGATGCGGCCAATATTTTGGATAATTAGTTTAGGCTATAGAATAGCCATTGAAAGAGAGGGTGGTTTTGGGAGGCGGCGAAAGGATGGGTAGTTCAGGGTCTATCAGTCTTGGTGATTTGCTTAAAAAGGGCATTTTACCTGATTCTTTGTAAAATGAGTTAGATTTCGATGCCCCAAGTATATATGGGAAAATTTGAGTGTCATCAAATGATGATTTATCAGAGTTTCTAAAGCCATCGGTATTGCCGATTTTAACTAAAGCCTTTAAGAAGAATAGCTCGTGAGGGTCAGCTTTTGCCACAATAACCAGGTGGTTATCAATAGTTTTTCGATATTTTATATCGTATATCATCCCCTTGTACACAAACTCTTTAGATCCAAGAAACCGAACCTGATTTAATTGGTCATTACTAAATGAAAAAGAAAACATTCGTCCCGTGGATTCTTGCATTGATTTCCTTGCTCTAAATGCAAAGTAAGATTTCGCAGCATGATAATACCATACATTTCCCAGAAAATGTACAGCTATCAAAATTAGGAGTCCTGCTGCAATAACCCTTTTTGTTTTATGCAAGTAAATGTGTTTCAGATTAAACTTAGTTGGTGTTCAGAAGTCAAAAATAGTCTATTCCTTAATGTCATCAAGAGGTTACCCACATGCTTTTTAAGAAAAAAATGTTAAGAGATCTCTTCTTCGTATGAAGTTGTTAAATTTCCTTTTACATTTGAGCCTTTCAAAATTACTTGAAAAAACAGACATTTTACTCTGTACTCGTTATACTTAACTTCTACTTAGATCTGTGCAAAACAAGGTAAATATTGAACTGATTTTAGCTTTTACTTTAGTTCTATTCTTTTATAGCAAGGCGTTAGACGCTGGAAACCATAATTCATCAGCCGAATTTGACTCTCTGAATGCGGTATTAAAAACTGCCAGAAATGAGAAGAGAGCTTGTGTGCTTTTGCGTTTGGCGGAGATCAATTATCAGGATAGTCTATTTGCATTTAATAAAGTTAAAGAGGCTCAACAAGTAGCTGATCAATTGGGTAATCTTGATTTCAAGATTGAAACTTATTTTACCAAATCAATAATTCTTCAAAAGGTTGGACAGCCAAACAGAGCACTGTTAGTTCTTGATTCTGCTATTTTAATTGCAGTAAAATCACATAATAAGGAATTGATAGCCAAGGCTATATTGAAGAAGGCCAAGTTTCTCTACGATGTAAAGGGTGGGCAGGAAGCCCTGAAAATGAGGCAGACACTTGTGAATAATCTATCTTCTGTTGAAGAAAGGACAACTAGATTGGATTATTTCAATTTATTGGGGCGATTAGAAGAGAAATCTGGCAATTTAAATGAGGCTTATAGATATTTTAGAGACGGTCTTGTAATGTGCCATCCTCAGAAGGACAGGGCGCAAAGTGCCTCTTTCAGTAATTCATTGGGGTCGCTCTGCGATGCCTGGGGTATCTATATTAAAAGCCTTAGATACTATCAGAGTGCCTTGAATCTTTATAAGTCTATTAACGATGAAGGGGGCATTGCCGGAGTTGAGAATAATATTGGACTTGTCTATATTTCATTAGGTAAGAATGAAATTGCTATTCAACATCTGGAGAAGTCACTCGATATTTATCTGCGCTTAGCTGACATGGCCAAAGCTGCAAGTGCCTATAATAATTTAGGTCTCTGTTATAAGGCCTTGAAGAAATATGATAAGGCAATGGCTTACTACCAGAAATCATTGAGCATTTTGATGACAAACCATAGCCGGGATAGGTATACTGTAGTTTATACTAATCTTGGTGAACTTTATGGCGACCTGGGTAAATATACTTTAGCAACGAATTATCTCAATCAAGCCATTGAGTTTGATAGAAGTGCAAAGGATATCATTGGCTTAAGCCGGTCATTACAAGGTTTAGGACATGTCCTGATGCTACAAAACAACTATGCAGCATCTGAGAAAGCTTTGAATGAGGCTGAGTTAATTATGAGGGAACATAATCTGAGAGGCGATCTTGTTCTTGTGCTGCAAGACTTGGCTCAGCTGGCAGAAAAACAGGGGCATTTTCAAGCTTCAATAAAAAGCTATCGTGAATTACTCTCTTTAAAGGATAGTGTTTCGGGTGAAGCAGTACAGAAACAACTCTCTTGGTTGCAGACCGAGAAGAACATGATGGAGAAAGATAAGGAGATAGAGATTCTTGAAACGGAGAAGGGTAGAAAGCAAAGTCTTTTAGTTGAGAAGCAGAAGCAGTTGAAGAGGCTGGCGTTTTTACAGTTTGGGCTGATCTTGGCTATTGTTTTGATTTTAATAGCTTTAATATTTCTTTGGTACCTGTTAAGAAAAAATAGGCAGACTAATGTGTTGCTGCGATTGAAGAATCATGATATGGGGCAACAACAGAAGCGGCTTGAAATTGCTATTAATAAAGCTCAGGAGGTTGACCGTATCAAAGCTAATTTTCTTGCAACCATGAGTCATGAGCTTCGTACTCCGTTAAATGGCATTATTGGTTTCTCTGAGATTATTGAGATGGAGCTAAGAGACGAGGTTTACGCTCCAATGGCAAAGACGATTAACCTAAGCGGACGACGTTTACTGCATACATTGAATAATCTGCTTGATCTTTCGCAGGTTGAATCGAATCGGCTTGAGGTTCGGTATTCTATCTTTCGATTAGCCGAAACTATCTCTTTCAAAGTTAATGAGCACAGGATCACAGCCCATGAGAAGGGTCTAAATCTGGCCGTGCAGATTGATGATCCTAACGTCCGTATCTCAAGTGATGAGACACTGGTTGAGCGGATTCTTCATCATGTGGTAGATAATGCGATTAAGTACACTGAGATTGGTTCTGTTTTGGTTCAACTTTCTTCGGTTGAGACGGATGACGGGTATTGGGCTGTTATCAAGGTTGTTGATACCGGAATAGGTATCGCCTCGCAAGATCAGGAAATTATTTTTAGTAGCTTCCGGCAGGGGAGTGAAGGCCTTGGTCGTGAATATGAAGGTACAGGTGTTGGCTTAAGTTTGTGTAGGTCATGGTTACAGTTATTAGGCGGACGAATTGAACTTCAGAGTGAAACGGGTCATGGCTCGACTTTCTCAATATGGTTGCCAGCACTCTGGGAAGCTCGTGACAGTATCTTTGATCTTGTAAACCATAGAAAGTCGGTTATTCAATCAACCTCAAGGAATTATAATGATTTTCCCCGCGTGCTACTGGTTGAGGATGAAGAGACCAACCGTGAGTTTGCTCTATATACACTTATGAAGAGCTATAATGTTGATGTTGCTTCTAATGGTTTCTCAGCAATTAAAATCTGTGAGAAAAATAGCTATGATGCCATCCTGATGGATATTAACCTGGGGCGTGATATGGATGGTATTGAGGCTATGAGGGTAATCAGGAAGCTCGATGGTTATAAGAATATCCCCATAGCCGCTGTTACTGCAAATGCGCTAAAAGGAGAGAAGGAGCGATTGATTAACTCAGGCTTCCAGATGTATCTCTCTAAACCCTATTCAAGGACAGAGTTACTTAATTTAATGGAGAATCTTCTCGGTTAGTGCGTACTGGCTAATTTAGTTTAAGTAAGCCAATGTTACTGGTTCTCCGCCTCTTTGCCTTCGACTCCGCTCAGGCAGCGACCCGGTGGTTGAGCGA
>JAJTBW010000122.1 GCA_021286705.1 Sphingobacteriia bacterium | reverse complement strand
GGATAGGGAGAGGATAGGGAGAGGCATAAGAGGAGAACAGGAGGGGAACAAGAGATGAAGTACAAAAGTGAGGCTCTGTCTTAAAAGCCAGATGTCTTAGATCATGACTAAGCTTTCTGTTGACCAAGAAGAACCTCCACTTTAAAGGTCAAATCAAGAAAAAGTAGGTTGGCGTTTGCATTACGCTCTAAATGGTATATAGCTTCTTGAAAAAGATCATAAAAGGCGATTGCATTCGCCGGATGCACGAAAACTTTAAACTTTTCAGAGAAAACAAACTCATCACCAGTCAGTTTCACCAAGTTGGGATTGCCAACATGCTGTTGCATTACACTTCGAATAAGATTCAGGCCAACGGTAAGAAAGAACTTCTGATTTTCTCTTCCGGACTTAGCAAAATCAGATGCTCTTTGAACATGTTTTGGATAGAACCCGACTTTCCTTTGAACGCCTGAAACATAACACTCACGTAACCACTCAATAAAATTAGCTCCTACAGCTTTTCGTTGACCAACCCCGTCAATCAGAGCCAAAGCCTGAGCAATATTCCCTTCACACTGAACGACCAACTCATCAGCCTGATCAGAGCTGACATTATGTTGATTTATCAAGATATTCTTTAGCTCCTGGTCACTGTATCTTGGGATTTTGACCAATTGCGTTCTTGAAATGATCGTCCCTAATACCTGATCAGAATCTTCAGTTAAAAGGATAAATAGGGTTTTTGAAGGTGGCTCTTCTAGGACTTTAAGTAATTTATTAGCCGACTGCACATTCATCTTCTCCACCAGATACATAATCAGAACCTTGTACTCACTCTCATACGATTTATACGAGAGAGTTCTAACAACCTCTCCAGCATCTTCTGTATTAATGATGGCCTGCTTATTCTCGGTAATACCGGCTGCATTGTACCAATCCTGAATAGAGAAAATTGCATGAGTTTTAAGAATCAAATCTCGCCAGGCAGCAATAAAATCTGTGCTCTTTGGCTTCTTATCAACCTCTTTAGTAGTAGCAACCGGATAAATAAAGTGCAAATCAGGATGCATTAACTGACTATACTTACGGCATGATGGGCAAACACCACAAGAATCATCAGCCTCCCTTCTCTGGCAACTTACAAACTGAGCGTAAGCAAGAGCCAAAGCAAGTTTAGCACTCCCCTCAGCACCAAAAAAAAGTTGAGCATGGCTCACCCTATTCTCGATAACCGATTGAATAAGACCCTTTTTAAGGTCATCGTAACCATAAATATCTTTAAACTGCATTCTCCTAAATCTTTGCCTACAAACTTACAAAAGTCTAACAAGTTCACCGCTTAGATAAAACCAGTTTAAGTATTAAATAGCCTAAAATACCAAAAAACCGTAGTGAAAATTAGTTTGCCACTTTTGCATTCCGTAAATTTACAATCGAAAAGAATTTTACTTTAACTATTAATAATCAAATCGTTAATTCGACGATAAAACTATTTTTCAAAGCAATCACATATAGTGCATACGACTATACCATAAGGCACTAACTAGTCTATTTATATCAATTCTATATTAGAAAAACATATCTTAATTCCTACATATAAATTCTATTTTTGCTAAAAACTTAATTATATGGCAAGTGAATCGCTTATCCTGTTTTTTATCACTGCGGTGATTTTAGTCGGTTCAGCCCTGATATTCAGTTCGCTGGTACCACCAAAATCAAGCAACCCATTCAAATTCGAGCCCTATGAATGTGGTATCGAGACTGTGGGAGAAAGCTGGTTGCAGTACACCGTAGGTTATTACCTGTTTGCTATTTTATTTTTGATCTTCGATGTTGAGGCCGTTTTTCTGTTTCCTTGGGCCACAATCATCCGAGAGGCAGGAATAACAGCATTTGTTGAAATACTTATTTTCTTCACCATTCTAGGCTTAGGTTTATTGTATGCCTGGAAGAAACATGCGCTTAAATGGGAGTAAAACCACGCAAAAAAGACGGGGGTATAGTCATGGACGACTATCCCATTGTAGCGGAGTATGAAGGCGGAAGCATCATACTAGCGCAATTTGACAAACTGATTAACTGGGCGAGAAGTAATTCGTTATGGCCATTGACATTTGGAACACGTTGTTGTGCCATTGAATTTATGGCTGCAGGTGCTTCGAGGCACGATTTTGCTCGTTTTGGAGCTGAGGTAGCCAGAGCAACCCCCAGACAAGCAGACCTGATCATCATATCAGGTTCAATCAATTACAAAATGGCTCCGGTTTTAAAGAGACTTTACGACCAGATTGCTGATCCTAAGTGGGTCATTGCAATGGGAGCCTGTGCTGTTAGTGGTGGTCCTTTCTTTTATAACTCTTATGCTATTGTAAAAGGAGCTGACCATGTAGTACCAGTGGATGTATACATTCCAGGCTGCCCTCCTCGTCCCGAAGCACTTTTGTACGGAATTATGCAGTTACAGAAGAAGATTCGTGCAGAGAGGAACTACAGTGCACCTAAATCGAAATAAATTAGCTCATAACCAAATAACAACCAACAATGAGCCAGGATGAATTAATATCCCGTCTTAGCCAGTTGACAGAAGAGGTAACCGTTTCTATGGGTCCTCAGTATGTTACCTGTCAGGTTGCACCCACCCATCTTCATCAGTTTTGCAAAAAACTTAAAGAAGAAAAAGATCTGGCTTTCGACTATTTAATAAGCCTGACGGGAGTGGACATGCCTGAGTATATGACTACCGTATACCATCTTGAATCAACCACATATCGTCATATGATTGTGGTGAAATCAAACACCGCCAATCGCACTGAACCTACATTGCCATCGGTGTGCGATATCTGGCCTACAGCACTCTGGCATGAACGTGAATCACACGATCTGCTAGGTTTAGTGTATGAAAACAACCCCGACCAAAGGAGACTATTTCTCGAAGATGGCTGGGGTTTTCCTTTAAGAAAAGATTACTCTGATCCTACCCGCATAGTTGAACGATGAGCAATAACCTCCAAGATAAAATAGAGACCCAAGAATACATTGTAAACATGGGTCCTCAGCACCCCTCCACTCACGGGGTACTGCGTCTGATGGTGAATCTGGAAGGTGAGATCGTCAAAAATGTCGATCCTGTTGTTGGATATATCCACAGCGGAATCGAAAAGATGACCGAATCTCTGGCCTACCCTCAAATCATCCATCTGACAGACCGAATGGACTACCTCTCGGCGCACATGAATAATGAAGCCGTGGCTCTCTGTATTGAGAACGCTCTACAGGTTGAAGTTTCTGATCGCGTTAAAGTAATTCGCACCCTGATGGCTGAGTTACAACGTCTTGCCTCGCACCAACTTTGGTGGTGTGTTATGGGCATGGACATGGGAGCCCTCACAACCTTCTTCTACGGCCTTCGCGATCGTGAGATGATTCTGGATATATTCGAAGAGACTTGTGGCGCTCGTCTGACCCTTAACTACTCAACCCCGGGTGGTGTGATGTTTGACCTACACCCCAACTTCCAAAAAAGGGTAAAAGAATTTACAAAATACTTCAGAAAAGTACTTCCCGAATACAACCAGCTTCTTACTGGTAATGTGATATTCAAGGAGAGGACAGTTGGCCTTGGCCCACTTTCAAAAGAAGATGCTATTGCATATGGCGTAACCGGGCCAACAGGCCGTGCATCAGGCTTCGCTTGCGATGTCAGAAAGCATAACCCATATAGTGCCTATGACAGGGTTCAATTCAATGAGATACTGAGAACTGATGGAGATACCTTCGGCAGATATCAGGCTCGTATTGACGAGATGTACGAATCACTCAATATTATTGACCAACTCATAGATAATATCCCGGAAGGAGATTACCAGGCCAAAATGAAAGGGGTCATTAAACTGCCTGAAGGAGAATTCTATCAGCGCGTTGAGACAGCACGTGGAGAACTCGGAGTCTATATCCTAAGCGATGGGAAGAAAAACCCTTATCGCGTAAAGTTCCGTTCACCGGTATTTAGCAACCTATGGGTTTTAAATCACTTAATTAAGGGTCAGAAAATTGCCGATTTAGTAGCCGTAATGTCTACCCTTGATCTGGTTATTCCTGATATTGACAGATAATCTATAAACTTATGGCATTCGATATATACGATTTTACGACGTTAACCTCATCGATCCATCAATCTCTTTCTGAATCTTTACCGCCATTGGCTGTAGAAATGATTGAGTGGACTTTAGTAGGGTTATCCATGCTGATTTTTGTTGCATTGTTCGGTCTTATTCTGGTTTATCTTGAACGTAAGGTCTGCGCTCTCTTCCAACAGAGACTCGGCCCGATGCGTGTTGGTAAATGGGGATTACTTCAAACCATCGCCGACTTTGTTAAGCTATTGATGAAAGAGCTTATTACTCCCAACAGAGCCGATAAGTTTCTCTACAACCTGGCTCCCTTTATCGTCATTATAGTGACCTTCATGGCCATTGCAGCAATCCCATTTGCTAAAGGCTTACAAGCACTCGATTTTGACATTGGAGTATTTTATGTCTCCGCCATCTCATCTCTTGGCGTAATAGGAATACTTTTAGCAGGATGGGCATCAAATAACAAATACTCATTAATTGGAGCTATGCGTAGTGGCGCTCAGATCATCAGTTATGAGCTATCTGTTGGGCTAACCCTGATCACGATGATTATTTTCGCCGGCACAATGCAAATCTCAGGTATTGTTGATGCACAGGCATCCGGTTGGTTTATCTTCAGAGGTCATATTCCTGCTATTATTGCCTTTATCATTTTCCTCATTGCCGGTACTGCAGAGACAAATCGTGGCCCCTTTGACCTTGCTGAAGCAGAATCAGAGTTAACAGCCGGTTTCCATACAGAATACTCAGGCATCAAGTTCGCCTTCTTCTTCCTTGCTGAATATGTAAACCTCTTTATTGTTTCAGCAATGGCCACCGTACTATTCTTAGGAGGATGGCAACCATTGCATTTTGGTTCATTCGAAGGGTTTAATCAGGTAATGGACTTTATTCCACCAATCTTCTGGTTCTTCGGAAAGGTTATGTTTATCATCTATATGATAATGTGGTTTAAATGGACATTCCCACGTCTGCGTGTCGACCAGATCCTGACATTAGAGTGGAAGTATTTGTTGCCGGTTAATCTTTTCAATATCCTACTCATGACCCTTATCGTCTTGATGGGATGGCACTTCTAAATCGACTGATAAAAATGAAAGCATTAATCCAATACATATCGACCATCCTGCAAGGGCTTCTTACCCTTGTTAAAGGGATGGCAGTAACAGGTCACTATTTCTTTCGGCCTAAGCTCATCACAACACAACAATACCCCGAGAATCGTCAGACATTAAAGATGTTTGATCGTTTCAGAGGAGAGGTTATTATGCCACATGATGAGAATAACCATCACAAGTGCACCGGTTGCGGAATCTGCGAGATGAACTGCCCAAACGGTTCGATTGAAATTATCACCAAGATGATTGAGACTCCTGAAGGGAAAAAGAAAAAGGTTATAGATAAGCACATTTACCATCTTGGCATGTGCACCCTCTGTAACCTGTGCGTAAAAGCCTGCCCTACCGGAGCCATTGTAATGGGTCAGAAGTTTGAGCATGCTGTCTGGGATAGAACCCAACTGACCAAGGTGCTCAATCAACCCGGATCAGAATTAATGAAAGACGTAAAAGAATAAACCGGATGAACAACCAAGTAATGTTTTTTCTACTCTCGGCCATCATCCTGATTTTCTCAGTGTTGACCGTGACAACCCGCCGAGTATTGCGGGCTGCCGTTTACCTGCTTTTCGTGCTTGTAGCTACAGCAGGTATCTACTTCCAATTACAATACAACTTTCTTGCAGCCGTACAGCTAACCGTTTATGCGGGTGGCATTGTTGTGCTGATTATCTTCTCTATCCTGCTCACCAGTCACATCTCAGAAAGGGCACCCCGAGCCTCGGCAGCGAAAGCAGCTCTTTCGGCATTAGCAACCGTGGCCGGAGCAATATTGGTGTTATTGACTGTCTTACAGTTCAACTTCACGCCCGCCAGATTGGAAAAGGTTGAACCCACTGTCACCAATGTGGGTAGGGCACTGGTCAGCTATAAAGAATATGGATATGCTCTCCCTTTCGAGGCTATCAGTATTCTGTTATTGGCAGCTATGATCGGCGCAATTGTAGTCGCAAAGAAAGAATCTAACCAGGAAAAACAGAAATAACCATGATGACAGAAGGAATACCACTGGAATATTTTCTGATTGTGAGCACACTGATGTTCTTCATTGGAATATTTGGCTTTCTGACACGGAAAAATCTTATCACAATGCTTATGAGTATTGAACTGATTTTAAACAGTGTCAACATCAACTTCGTAGCCTTTAACAGTTACTTGTATCCACATCAGATGCAAGGACAATTCTATAGCCTTATTATCATCGCAGTTGCAGCTGCTGAAGCCGCTGTTGCAATTGCCATCATCATCAACATATACCGTAATTTCCGTTCAATCGAGACCGATAAGGTTGATGAAATGAAATACTAAATCAATAAGATCATGACAAACTACAGCTATACTCTTTTTATCCCGCTGATTCCCTTGGCCATGTTCTTACTGATTGGTCTTACAGGGCATAAATTTAAACCTATCGTCTCCGGATATGCTGGTACCTTAGGACTTACTGTTGCAGCGTTTCTATCATACATCACTGCCATTCGTTATTTCTTTATCGAAGGAGCAGTTGATGGCACTTATCCAATGATCAAGGCCGTCTCTACCGTCTGGCTAAGATTCACTGATACACTTCATATAGACTTAGGAGTATTGATTGACCCCATCTCAGTGATGATGCTGGTAGTTATTACCACGGTATCACTGATGGTTCACCTTTACAGTTTAGGCTATATGAAGGGAGAGAGAGGTTTTGCACGATTCTATGCATTTCTGTCACTCTTCAGCTTCTCAATGCTTGGATTGGTTCTAGCTACCAACATCTTCCAGATGTATATATTCTGGGAACTAGTAGGTGTTAGCTCTTTCCTTCTCATTGGATTCTATTACGAAAAACCATCGGCTGTTGCTGCTTCAAAAAAGGCATTTATAGTAACCCGTTTCGCCGATTTAGGCTTCCTCATTGGAATCTTGATGCTCTCATTCACCACTGACACCTTTGACTTTAAAACATTGACCTCTCTTGATGGCCCTATAATCACCTCCACCGCAGGTGCCTCATTTATGGGATTATCGGTTATTACGTGGTCATTGATCTTTATCTTCATTGGAGGCGCCGGAAAATCAGCGATGTTCCCGTTACATATCTGGCTTCCTGATGCAATGGAAGGTCCCACTCCTGTTTCTGCGTTGATTCATGCCGCCACAATGGTTGTAGCAGGTGTTTATCTGGTAGCACGACTATTCCCTGCTTATGCGATTGCGGCTCCAGATGCACTGCATGTTGTTGGCTATGTTGGAGGATTCACCTCTTTATTCGCAGCCGTCATAGCCATCACACAGATTGATATTAAACGCGTTCTCGCCTTTAGTACCATGTCACAGATTGGTTACATGATGATGTCTCTGGGCGTATCAGGATATGGGGATCATGAAGGCCTTGGTTATATGGCATCCATGTTCCACCTCTTCACTCATGCAATGTTCAAAGCACTTCTATTCCTTGGAGCCGGTGCAATCATTCATGCTGTTCATAGCAACAATATGACTGATATGGGAGGCTTGAGAAAGTATATGCCTATCACACATATCACCTTCCTGATAGCCTGTCTGACTATCGCCGGTATACCACCTTTAAGCGGGTTCTGGAGTAAAGATGAAATTCTTGCCGCTGCATTACATCACAACCCTATATTATTTGGAATTGGATTTGGAGTTGCCGGATTAACCGCATTCTATATGTTCCGTCTCTACTATAATATCTTCTGGGGAACTGATCGCCATTATCACCATACGCCTCATGAGGCACCTGCTATTATGACATTCCCATTGTTATTCTTAGCCGTAGCCTCTGTATTCTCCGGATTCTTACCATTCAGTCATATGGTAACCTCTGATGGAAAACCTTTTGAAGCTCATACTGATATGTTGGTAGCAATTCCATCAGTTGTTATAGCCCTGATCGGTATCACTTTTGCCACCATAATGTATAAGAAGCCTTCAACGATTCCCGATAGATTAGCCGGATCAATTAAAGGATTATACAAGGCATCTCTCAATAAATTCTGGTTCGACGAGATCTACCTCTTTGTTACAAAAAGGGTCATCTTCGCTTATATATCCAGACCTATTGCATGGTTCGACCGCCACGTTGTTGATGCAACAATGAATCTGGTTGGTTGGACTGTTACCACCGCAAGTAACAAGATCAAAGGACTCCAAAGCGGACAGTTACAACAGTACGCCATGGTCTTTGTATCAAGTGTGGTGATTTTAGTTCTTCTCTTCGTTTATCTAATTAGCAAATAACTAAATCTATGGATATACTAAGTTGGTTCGTAGCTATTCCTGTTCTGACAGTTATGGCTATCCTTTTTGCTAAAGATCTAAAACAGACCCGAATTATTAGTGCCATTGGCATGTCAGCTCAATTGGGACTAACCACATGGCTGGTTTACGCTTACCTAGCAGAACGTGCGGCCGGCAATGCTGCCGCATGGCTATTCAAGTATGATGTAACCTGGTTTACCTCTTTAAATATTCACTATACTGTAGGGGTAGATGGCATATCTGTCGCTATGATTGCCCTTACATCAGTTGTAATTTTCGCAGGGGTGTTCGCCTCGTGGAGAACAGACTATTTACCACGTGAGTTTTTCATCTCACTGATTCTTCTCTCTTCGGGAGTATTCGGGTTCTTTATCTCACTCGACCTGTTTACCATGTTCTTATTTTATGAGATCGCAGTTATTCCTATGTATCTATTGATCGGAATTTGGGGTACGGGTCCGAAAGAGTACTCAGCCATGAAGCTCACATTAATGCTCATGGGAGGATCTGCACTTATCATGGTAGGACTGCTTGGCGTATACTTTAATTCGGCACCTGCCGGTCAGCAGTTGACATTCAATCTTAATGAGATAGCAGCAAATGGCATCCCTGTTGTTGCTCAGCAGTTCTTCTTCCCAATGTTGTTCCTGGGATTTGGGGTTTTAGGCGCACTATTCCCCTTCCACACATGGTCACCCGACGGTCACGCTTCAGCCCCAACTGCGGTTTCAATGTTACATGCCGGAGTGTTGATGAAGCTTGGAGGTTATGGAGCATTTAGAGTAGCCATATATTTGATGCCCGAAGCAGCTCAAGATCAGGCTTGGATATTTATCATTTTGACTTCCGTTTCAGTTGTCTATGGTGCTTTTGGTGCCGTGGTTCAGAAGGATCTTAAGTATATCAATGCATACTCCTCTGTTTCGCACTGCGGACTGGTTCTTTTCGCTATTCTGATGATGAACCAGACGGCTCTGAATGGAGCTATCCTACAGATGATCTCTCACGGATTAATGACAGCCCTATTCTTTGCTTTAATTGGGATGATCTATGGACGAACACATACCAGAATGATCAACGAGATGGGTGGCCTCATGAAAGTACTTCCCTTCCTTGGCGTCGCTTATGTTATCGCTGGTCTGGCTTCTCTAGGTTTACCCGGATTAAGCGGATTCGTTGCTGAAATGACCATCTTTGTTGGCGCATACCAACACACTGATCTTTTCCATCGGTTTGTAACTATTATGGCAACCACTTCGATCGTTGTAACCGCTGTTTACATCCTTCGTGTTGTTGGCGTACTATTATTCGGACCAATCCGTGATGAACACCATCTACATTTAACAGATGCTACCTGGTGGGAAAGACTATCAACGGTCACCCTGATCACCGCTATTGCTGCAGTAGGTATCTTCCCATTGTGGTTAAGTGACATGATAAACTTCTCGTTACGTCCTATAGTGGAGCGGATTGTAGCAGCTCTCTAACCATCAAATACGTATAAAAATGACATTTCAAGATATTTTATTGATGAGACATGAGCTGCTCCTCTCTGTATTGATGCTGCTCATCTTAATCATTGATCTCATGCTGAAAGGAGAGAGTCGCAAATCACTTATACCGGTTTCTTTGACCCTCTTTCTGGGAGTTGTAATAATTGGATTCCTTCCTGCTTCTGAGGGTTCGATCTTTGGGGGCATGTATAAAACCAATGGGACAACTTTGTTGATGAAAAACATCCTGAACATAGCCACATTGATAGTATTTCTTCAATCTGCCGCTTGGCTAAAGAAAGAAGAAAACAACCAGAAACTGGCTGAGTTCTTTATTTTGATTCTCTCAACATTAATCGGAATGAACCTGATGATCTCATCAGGAGATTTCCTTATGTTCTACATCGGTTTAGAAACCGCAACTATACCACTAGCTGCGTTGGCTGCTTACACCCACCATCAAACCAAATCAGCCGAAGCCGGCATAAAACTGATCCTTTCATCTGCATTATCATCGGGTATCCTGCTTTATGGAATCTCAATGATCTATGGAACAACCGGATCAGTCTATTTCACTGAAGTAGCTGCTAAATGGAGTAATGAACCATTAAATATTATGGCTTTCATTTTCTTCTTCTCGGGTATGGCCTTTAAAATCTCATTGGTTCCATTCCACTTATGGACTGCCGATGTTTATGAAGGAGCTCCCGTTAATGTTACCAGCTATTTAAGTGTTGTTTCCAAGGGATCAGCTGCATTCGTTTTGATGACAGTTCTCTACACTGTTTTTCCTGCCATGGTAGAACACTGGCAAACCGTTCTCTACGTCATTGCAGTTTTAACAATGACAATTGGTAACCTGTTTGCTCTTCGTCAGAAAAACATGAAGAGATTTCTTGCCTTCTCAAGTATTGCTCAAGCCGGTTTCATCTTGCTAGGTATCATCGGCGCCAGCCAACTTGGGATGACAACAACCATCTTCTTCGTTCTGACCTATGTATTCACAAACTTGGCGGCTTTTGGTGTTGTTTCAGCTATCAGTAACGAAACGGGTAAAGAGAACATGGATGACTACAATGGATTATATCAAACCAATCCAAAACTTAGTCTTCTATTGATGCTTGCACTCTTCTCACTTGCTGGAATCCCTCCTGTAGCAGGTTTCTTCGGTAAATTCTTCCTGTTTGCATCAGCTGCATCTCAGAGTTTCTACTGGTTAGTATTTATTGCTGTGGTTAATGCGACTATCTCACTTTACTATTACTTGTTACCGGTAAAAGCCATCTTCATCAACAAGAACGAGAACCCAATACCCTCATTCAAATCAGACGTCTATACACGTACAGGTTTAATTATTGCAGCATTAGGTACTCTTTTAATTGGGTTACTCAGCATTAGTTATGAGTATATTGCCAGCTTAAGTTACGGATTACAATAAACATCAGACTATGAGCTTAAATAAAGGAAAACATATCGTTGAAGAGGTCAATGGAATTCGTTGTACCATCATTGAAAAAGGGGTCTCTAAAGCAAGAGCATCCTTTCTTCAGGATTTGCTTAGCAGCAATGGATTCGAAGTGATAACCGAAGGGGAGGCCGATCAGATCACTATTGGGGTGACCGACTTAGTCTTCAATCCGGTAATCGCAATCTACCAAATGCGCTTGAAAACAAAAGATGGAAACAGAGTCAGCCCGGCATACTGGGAACAACGAACCACCATCTGTAAGGACGAATATTGGGAAGAATAACCCAAACAAAAAAAAGAGCCATTTAATATGGCTCTTTTTTTTTACGGTAGAACTACCTGATTTGCCCAATCAATATAGGCTTGAATCTCTTTTTGATGATTATGTTGCCATGTCTTTAACTGTTCGCTTTCATTTCCTTGAAGTAACCAACAGAAGGTTTCAGAATGTCCTGATTTAACCATGTTAACAAAAAGAGGTAGATAATATTTCTTAATTAATAACTCATCAAAATCTACGTATTCAAGCTGAGAAATTGCATAAATTAAAGTTCTTGCATTCCACTCTTCATCAGAAACAGGTTTAACCAATTTCTTACGGCTCAGAATAAACGATTTCATTTTCTTGAAAAAAGCAAGTTTTGAGTAAGCACAAGATGAATAATCCGGATTATAGCTTATTAGCTGTTTAACTTCATCAAGGTTATCAGGATCACCATAAAACTGAAGCAAAGGAGTAAAAAATTCGGTTGGATTAAATAAAAAATTATCCCTTCGATCAATGAATAGATAAAAGAATCCATAAACCAACAAAGCCTCACCATCAAGTTCACTGTTAAGGAGAATCTTTAAAAGTAGGTTTAGATTGTCAGGATCATACGGATTAAGAATTAAAGCATCATTGATACAGTAATTGGCTATAGCAAACTTTTTTTGCTCTAGATAACAGTAGGCTAGCAAAGAATAGGTCGAACTCAAAGGCACATATTTAAACTTAAGCGGTTCAAGTAATTCTGTAGCTTTTTTTACATTTCCTTGACTTATTATCATTTTACTTTTTACTAACGTTGCCGTATAAGCCATTGAGTCTCCACGCTCGATTACCCGATCACAATAGTAATATAGACTATCGGGCTTATTTAAGAAAGCAAAATTCTGAGCCATGCCTAACTCAAACAAGGTATTCCCAGGTTCAATAGATAAACCCTTTCGTAAAAGATTAGATGAAGAAATATAATCACCCTGTGCATAAAATCTGGAAGCTCTAACCCATAGGCTATCTAAAGATTCCTGCCCATATCCAGACAGTGTAATTATTAGAAATATAAAACCAAACATGTATCCTCTCATAACAAAAATTGATTAGTTGATTATTGTATAATTTTCGATGGGAAATTATAAAAAATTAAATAAAAATCAAACACCTCTTAAAACAAATCGGGGAAAGAGACTAGCTTTTATAGTCGTTAACAAATCATTAAGACAGATAACATATGAGACAAATAATTTTCTGACTTCGACACAGGGACACCCTAAATAAAAGGCCAAAACACTTCATCAAATAATCTGGTACAAAAAGAGATTTTTGGTACTAATCACATGACAAAGACTTAAAGATACTGATCATTCTTTCTTTTTAACCGCCCATCCCTTCCAAATTTCTCTTGCCAGCCCCAAATATCCATGCTTCCAATTCTCTGATATTCAGTATCCCCAAAGCTCCCCTCTTATATCCCTCTTATATCTCTCTTATGCATCTC
>JAJTBW010000311.1 GCA_021286705.1 Sphingobacteriia bacterium | reverse complement strand
AGGTAGCCAGATAACATTTACCTACACCAGCAGCATCGGTGATTTGGATTGATTCTCGCTTCTCAATGTACTTCCAGTTTCCGAAATCTTGTGATTGCTCTAGGGTTACTTTATCATTCATAGAGAGATCGGTTGGCACTTCAATTTTTCTCATCTGCCTCCTCATTGTGTCTGTCGATTCAACTTAATACATTTGACTAAGCTAAATTGAGCAGTAGGATGTACCATTTAATCCGATGTCTGGTTTTAGGTTATGACAATTGCATGAGTTTTGAGGGGCTTTACAATCCTTTTATCCCTTGGTATGAATTTGAGGAGGCCCCCAATGGTGCCCTGAGACATGTTGAAGGTACCCCTGAAGCCTTATCTTTTTCTGAATGGGAAAATGCAAATGTTGTAGGCGCATCTGCAACCGGTAGCATTGTAGGCGGATTGGCAGGTGCAGAAACCGGAGCAGCTCTAGGAACAGCAATAGTGGCTTGGTTTGGTGTAGTTGGAGTAGTACCAGATGCCATTACTGGAGGATTTGTTGGCGGAATTGCTGGAAATCTCACTGGTAATAAGGTTGGAGAAATTAGTGTTAATTATTATTACGGCAGATAATGAAAAGGATAGAAAATTATTTAAACGTATTGCACTTTTGCTTTTATAGAGCTGATTATAAACTTCATCTATTTGCAAATAAAATAAACCCTTTTCTTCTCATACATAAATTGCCTTTTCAGAAAAGAAGGTATGAGAAGTTGGGAATTGATATTTATAAAGAGATAGATAAGGCATTCGGAAATAAAGAATATGGAATAAGTATGATAGTAGCCGGAGGGGCTATGTTAGGAATCTTATTTTTCTTTTTTCTTGCAGCTCTTAATATTCTGTTAAAGCTATTATCGGGAAATATTACTCTATCCGCTCTCCACTTTATATTTTGTGGAATTTTGACGGTAGCTTTATCGTACTTTTTTGTTTTTAAGAAAGACAAGTATTTAAGTTATTTTGAACAGTTTGAGGAATGGGGGAAAGCAGATAAAATTAAATATGGCTTGCTTTCATTTGCCTTTGTTCTACTGGTGTTCTTGCTTAATATCCTGGGCCTAAAAATGTAACCCAACAAAGAAGACCGTTTAGATAGGGGGCATTGTTTAACTACAACTAGTATTTTTATCGCAACTGCTGCTTCAATTTAATACATTTAACTAAGCTAAAATGAGCAGTAGGATGTATCATTTAACCCGATGTCTGGTTTTAAGTTATAATAATTGCATGAGTCTTGTGTGGACTTATAATCCTTTTATCCCTTAGTATGAATTTGAGGAGGCTCCAAATGGTACCCTGAAACATGTTGAAAGCACACCTCAACCTTTAGCCTTTTATAAATGGGCTGATGCACCTGCATCATTAAGTAACGCTGCTGATTATTATTTTGCTTCTGTTTCGGGGGGTAAACCCGCAGGACAAGAGGATGCCCCAAACTACTTGGATAATGCATTGAAATTTGAAGGAGCTCCATATCTTTATGGTGGTATGACAAAAGATAGCATAGACTGTTCTGGACTTGTAAACCGAGCAACAGAACATGAGAGCCGTGTTTGGACAACTTCGATGGGAAATCCTCTTGGGAACTGGAGTAAAGTCACTGTAAGAACTTCTTCTTATGATAATTTTATTGCAGATGTGAAAGAAGGAGACTTGTTTGTATGGCCAACAAAACATACTGCATTTTATGCGGGAAATGGTCAGTTGTTTCACGCACATGGAAAAACTACGGGCTATACGGATGATTTAGATTCATATTGGATACCTGAAAACGGATACCCTAATGTTTATAGACCATGAAATATTCATTTAAATTAAATCAACAATATGTTTAGAACTAAATTAAAACTAAGTACATGACAAAAATTCAAAGATATTTATACATGATTGATTCTTAGAGTT
>JAJTBW010000121.1 GCA_021286705.1 Sphingobacteriia bacterium | reverse complement strand
TGCCTGAGCGGAGTCGAAGGCAAAGAAGCAGGGAAGCGGGGAAGCAAAGAAGCAGGGAAGCGGGGAAGCGGGGAAGCGGGGAGGCGGGGAGGCGGGGAGGCGGGGAGGCGGGGAGGCGGGGAAACGGGGAGTACACCCAACTTTCATCAAATAAGCAGACTTTTAAGAAATTATTATACGAAGGTGCTATCTTTCTGTCTTTTCTGACCGGATAAAACTTGCTATCTTTGCACAATCGTTTGCACCCTATTGCTTAATCAGTTATCTGTTAGGCGAAAAGATGCGGAAAATCACCAAACAATGAAGAATAGAGTATCACTTATTGTAGTTCTCTTATTACAGGCTATTTTGGTTAACGCGCAGTTTGATGAATGGTTCTATAATAAGACCTTACGCATGGATTATCAGCATTCGGGAACCGCAAAGACCGAAGTTTTCAGTTTTCAAGAGTGGATAGAGGAGCCTTTCTGGGGTGGTTCACAAGTTAATCTGATCGATACATTTGGATATGGACAGTATCAGTTGCAGGTATTAGATAAATCTACTAATAAGCTATTATATTCCAGAGGATTTAGTACACTATTCAGTGAATGGCAGACGACTGCTGAGGCTGGAAAGATTAATCGTTCTTTTCCGGAAGCTGTTGTTATGCCCTATCCTAAGAAAGATGCTGTGGTAATTATTCTTTCGCGAAATAAGAAGGGCGTTTTTGAAGAGTCTTTCAAACAAGAATTTTCTCCCTCAGATTATTTTATTAGAAAAGAGTTAAAGAGGAAGGCAACTGCTTTTGATATTGAGGTTCATGGTGATGCCAGCAATAAAGTTGATATAGTTATCATTCCTGAGGGTTACACTTCAGAACAGATGGATCTGTTTAAGAGTGATTGCAGTCGATTTGCTGAGGAGTTCTTTAAGTTCTCGCCTTATAAAGAGTATCGTGAAAGCTTTAATCTACGAGGGGTCTTGGTTCCATCAGAGGAGAGCGGAACAGATATCCCCAAAGAGGGTATTTGGAGAAATACAGCTGTGAATAGTCGTTTCTATACTTTCGATTTGGATCGATATGTAATGACGCACGATTTTCAATCGGTTCGGGATGCTGCAGCAAATGCCCCTTATGATCAAATCTATATTCTTGTAAACACAGAAAGATACGGTGGAGGTGCAATCTACAATTTCTACTCTATGTCAGTTAATAGCAATCCATACGCCGGTAAGATATTTATCCATGAACTTGGCCATGGCTTTGCCGGGTTAGCTGATGAATATTATACCTCAGCTGTAGCTTATAATGATTTCTACCAAATGGATGTAGAGCCCTGGGAACCTAATATTACTACATTGGTTGACTTTGATGCTAAATGGAAACACCTTTTACCACAAGGACAAGCAATACCAACAATTCCAACGAAAGAGAACCAAGATCAAATGGGTGTTTTCGAAGGAGGTGGTTACTCTGCAAAAGGAGTATATAGACCTAGGCAGGATTGTTTGATGCATACCTTTAAGGGTAGTACTTTCTGTGGCGCCTGTGATGAGGCAATCGTTAAGATGATAATGTTTTATTCAAAATAATTGATCAACTGCAAATATTATAAAATTATGGCACCAATAACCCGATTAGAGCAATTAGTTGAAGTGGTAAAAAGCAAGCCTAAAAAACGTTTAGTGGCTGCTTATGCAAATGATAGTCATACCATTGAAGCCGTTAGCAATGCTATTGATTTAGGCATTGTTGATGGAATATTGGTTGGTGATGAAGCTACCATAAAGAAGGTTTGTACAGACCATGGGTTTGATGTTAATAAATTCAGAATTGTTCAGGAAGCTGACGAGCAGAAGGCAGCTCATAAAGCGGTTTCTCTGATCATAGGAGGCGAGGGTGATATTCTGATGAAAGGCCTTGTAAGTACTGATAAGTATATGAGGGCGATCTTAAATAAGGATGCAGGTTTACTACCTCCAAAGGCTGTATTAAGCCATGTAACGGTTATTGAGAACGCTGGATATCATAAGTTGCTTGTTGTTGGTGACGTTGCAATTATCCCTCAGCCTGATTTACCGCAAAAGATAGCCATCACAAACTATTTGATTCAAGTAGCCAAGGCAATTGGTATTGAGACACCAAAAGTTGCCGTAGTTGCTGCCACTGAGCAAATGCTTCCTGGAATGCAAGCCTGTGTTGATGCAGCAATGATCTCAAAGATGGCCGATCGTGGTCAGATCAAGGGTGCATATATAGATGGTCCTTTAGCTCTCGATGTCGCTCTTGATAAAGAGAGTGCTGATATTAAGAAGATTGAAAGTAAAGTTGCCGGAGATGCAGATTGTCTGTTGTTCCCCAATATTGAGTCTGGTAATGTCTTCTATAAATCACATACCAAGCTTTCTAAAGGCGAACTTGGGGCATTAGTAATGGGTGCAAAATGTCCCGCTGTTCTCTCTTCAAGAGGAGATAGTGCCCTGACAAAGACCTATTCTATTGCATTAGCAGCATTAGTCGCAAAATAGTTAACTAGGGTTAATCTATCATATGGAGATTAGACGATTAAGTCAAATCCCTGAATTGTTGATCTCTCAGGGGAGTGTACGAACAATTGCTGTAGCAGCAGCCGAAGATCCCAATACCTTGGGTTCTGTTAGAAAGGCAGTTGAAAGCGGCATTGCAAGGTATGTTCTTCTGGGAGATCGACAAAAGATTTTGGACAAAGCCCCATGGGTAGCTGAGTTTTCAAATCAGATTACTTTAGTTCATCAAACAAATCAGAATTGGCTGGTCTCAGAAGCTGTTGCCCTTGTTAAACAAGGAGATGCAGATATTTTAATGAAAGGCATGGTCAACACTGATACTTTTCTTAAGGCTGTATTAAACAGCGAATCGGGTCTGATGAAGCCAAAACAAACGATGAGTTATGTTTGTGCCATTGAGGTGCCTGCCTACCCGAAGCTTATGTTTATAACTGATACGGCTGTTCTAGTGGCTCCTGACTTAAACCAGAAGCTCGCAATGATGGATTATAGCATCAGCATGGCTCGTAGATTTGGAATTACTAAGCCACGTGTTGCCCTGATAGCATCAACAGAGAAGGTCTCAGAAAAGATCCGTGTGACTGAAGAATACTCTATTATTTCAAAAATGGGAGACCAGGGTCGTTGGGGAGATTGTATCGTTGATGGCCCATTAGATGTGTTTCTGGCATGCGATCCACAATCAGGAGTACTAAAGGGTGTAGATACCCCAATCGGTGGTCAGGCGGATATTTTACTCTTTCCAAATCTAGATGCAGCAAACGCCTTTTATAAGGGTTTGATGCTTTTTGCGGGGGGAGAATTGGCTGGTTTAATTCAGGGTACTACGGCTCCGGTGGTGGTCATGTCTCGTAATGAAAGTGAATTATCAAAATACTATTGTCAGGCGTTGGCCTGTTTGATGGTTTAAAATACAACATATTATAATGTCAGAAAAAAGAATATTAGCAATAAATCCGGGTTCAACCTCTACTAAGATTGCCGTTTACGAAGGTAATAAGAGCATTTTCTTAAAGACGTTACGTCATTCTACAGAAGAGTTAAAAGATTTTAATCATATTGCAGAGCAGTTTCAGTTTCGTCGTGAGATCATTTTAAGTGAGTTGAAGGCGGCTGGGATTGAGGTATCTTCATTAGGGGTTATTGTAGGAAGAGGTGGTTTAGTGAAACCAATTCCTTCAGGAGTCTATGAGGTAAATGATGCTTTAGTAGAGGATTTAAAAAGAGGAGTATTAGGCGAACATGCCAGTAACCTTGGCGGGTTAATAGCTTTGGATATTGCTAAAAGTATAGACGGTGCACGTGCATTTATTGCCGATCCTGTTGTTGTGGATGAGTTGCAGGACGTAGCCCGTATCTCAGGATTACCGCAGTTACCAAGGATTTCGATTTTCCATGCTTTGAATCAGAAAGCCATAGCAAGAACCTATGCGAAATCGGTTAACCGGCGCTATGAAGAGCTTAATCTTATCGTTGCACACCTCGGAGGAGGTATCTCGGTTGGTGCGCATAGACAAGGGAAAGTGGTAGATGTAAACAATGCTCTTGATGGGGAAGGTCCTTTTTCTCCAGAGCGATCAGGCACCCTTTCAGCAGGGGCACTTGCTAAGCTTTGTTTTAGTGGTGAATATAAGCTTGATGAAATAAAGAAGTTGATTACTGGAAAAGGAGGCTTAGTAGCCCATTTAGGCACCAATAGTGCCTATGATGTAGAGATGGCGGCGAAGAATGGAGATGAAAAGGCCAATTTAATTCAGGATGCCATGTCATATCAGGTTGGTAAGTCTATCGGTCAGATGGCCGCTGTACTGCATGGTAAAGTTGATGCTATCTTGTTAACAGGAGGTATCGCACACAATCCGGCACTGGTTAACTATGTGAAAAAGATGGTGGAATATATTGCTCCGATCTCTGTTTATCCTGGTGAGGATGAGATGGAGGCATTGGCAATGAATGGATTAATGGTAATGAGAGGTGAAACCACACCACTCGAATATAAGTAACTCTTCTCAGCAGCTTGCATTCCCGGAAGACAGGGATGGGCTTTCCCTGTCCCGGGTTTGCAGCGAAATAATATAAGAAAGGCTTTAAAGACAAAGTGATGGTTGAGGTTTTCTAATGATCGAAAAGCAATAGAATAATATCGCATGAGACCAAGAGCTTCCAAGCAATATGAAGCGGTGGTGTTACAACAAATCAGATATGGTGACTCATCGGTAATAGTAAAGGTTTATTCACGATCAGAAGGAGTGATGTCATTTATTGCCAGAAGTGCCCGTAAACCCGTTAAAGGGATTACGGGCGCTTTGTTTCAACCATTAACACAGATAGAGTTTGTAGCAGCTCCATCGGCAAATAGCGATGGATTGGCCATATTGCGTGAGGCGCGATTGATTCAAACTGCGGCAGTTTCTGGAGGAGATGTAATAAGAGGATGCATTGTGTTGTTTTTAGCAGAGGTATTGTTAAGTACTATTCGACAGCATGAGGCTGATGAAGAGCTTTATGGGTTTATTATAGAAACAATAGAGCACATTCAGATATGTGAAGAAAATGAATTAAATGATTTTCCATTGATTTTTTTAGTTCAATTGAGTGATATCCTTGGTTTTGGGCCGACGGATGATTATTCAAAAGATAACTCTGTATTTTGGTTATTAGAGGGTAAGTTCTATAGGTTTGCGCCGGGTAGTGAAGCTTTTATTGACTCTCGTGAGGGAGAAGGTTTTTCATCATTGTTAAAGGCGGCTCGGACAGGAAGTGGTCTGAGTTTAACCGGGAGTTCCAGGAGGTATTTATTGCGTCAGTTATTGAGTTATTTTGCATGTCATCATCAGGGGATGTCAACCATCAAATCGCATGAGATTTTACATACGATTTTAAGCTAGCCTCAAATTGCTCAGAATGTGAAATGAGGTGAATTAAGGTTAAAAAAAGATTGTTTTTTTTTGTAATTTTGCAACACTATCGCTTAAACTAATTTTCATGGAAAAAGCACGGGTGTTGTATGTGGCTCAGGAAATGGTTCCATATCTGAAAGATAGCCCCATCGGCCTGATGTGTCGTTATCTTCCCCAAGGGATTCAAGATAAGGGTAAAGAGATACGGACCTTTATGCCGAGATATGGAATTATCAACGAACGACGCAATCAGCTTCACGAGGTAATCAGACTATCCGGGATGAATATTATCATCAATGATACTGACCACCCATTGATTATTAAAGTAGCCTCCATCCAGCAAGCCCGTATGCAGGTTTACTTTATCGATAATGAGGATTTCTTCCAGAGGAAGTTTGTTAATCACGATAAAACAGGGAAGTTCTTTAAGGACAATGATGAGCGAGCGATTTTCTTTGCCCGTGGAGTATTAGAGACAGTAAAAAAGCTTGGCTGGGGACCCGATTTGATTCATTGTCATGGTTGGATGTCTGCTGTTGTCCCGCTTTATGTTAAAAAAGCATACCGCGATAATCCAATGTATGAGTCTTCTAAAGTTATATTATCGGTCTATGACGATAATTTTAATGTTAAATTGAGTAAAGATTTTGGAGCTAAGTTAAAGTTTGCTGGTGTTTCAGATAAAGATTTAAAGAACTATAAGAAAGGAACCTATGCTGGTTTAATACATGGTGCACTTGACTTTTGTGATGGTGTAATTCAGGCTAGCGATACCATAGACCCGGAGGTTTTAGAATATATTCAGCAGTTAAACATTCCTTTCCTTGCAAAACAACCCGACGATAATTACGTTGATGCTTATAACGAGTTTTATGATCAGGTACTAAATATTCAAACTACCTGATTAACTTTGACCCGGTTTTAGGTTCTAATGAGTTATTGCATCAATACTTTATTACTGTGAACAGAAAATTATTAAAAAGCACTCTCCTTCTTTTTGTCGTAATAAGCTTACTTATAGCTTGTAATAAACAACCCGATGATATTGGGTTGAGTGTTAAACCTGATAGCGAGAAGATCGATTTTGATTTTGATACTTCACTCTTCGTCAATGCCCATTCTGTTATCGATGACTCCTTAAAATCGGATGAAACATCTGTTGGAGTACTTGGCACAGTTTATCATCCTGAATTCGGAATAACCAAGGCTAATATTGTTACACAGATACGACTTTCTGAGGTTGGTCCTTCTTGGGGAACTAATCCTGTGGTTGACTCAATAGTTCTCTCACTTGCAGTCTCTGGGTTTTATGGAGACTCAACCAGTGTGCAGACTATCCGGGTTTACGAAATTTTGGAAGACCTTAATATTGATTCAAGCTATAATACATCCAGGCCGGTTTCATATGACCCTGTTGTATTAGGCGAAAAGACTTTCATAGCCAGACCAGTTGATAGTGTCCTTGTTGATACAACAAAAGTTGCTCCGCATTTCCGGATTAAGTTAGATAATCCTGTTCTGGCAGCAAAGATACTTGCAGCTTCAAGCAGTGTTCTTAGTTCTAATACTGAATGGCTTACATATTTCAAGGGGATTTATATAAAAGCAGGAGATCCCTTTGCGTATAATAAAGGGACTTTGATGTATATCAACCCTGAATCTTCGTACACTAAAATGACGATGTATTATCATAACGATGCTGATACTTCTTTAAGCTATCAGTTTAATTATAATGCATATTCAGCCCGTTATACTCAATTTGACCATAATAACTATCAAGAGGCAAGTCAGGAATTTAGAGCTCAAGTGGTATCTAATGATACTACTCTAGGTAAAGAGGTCCTTTATCTACAAGCATCGGGTGGGACTCGAATTGACCTTAGAATTCCTGATCTAAAGTATTTATCAGATGAGTTAAAAGCTAGAAAGATTGCTATTAACGAGGCTAGGTTGGTTTTAACAGATATTGATCCTGATTCGAAATATCAAAAACCTTCTCAATTAGTTTTGGTAAGATTAAGAATTGTAAAAAAGAAAGAGGTCATAGAATATCTACCTGATCAATATGAAGGCACAAGCTATTTTGGTGGCACATATGACAAGACAAAGAAATCATATTCGTTTAGGGTAACTCATTATATCCAGAGTCTAATAGATGGACAGGATACTGCGAATGAAAGACTAGCGCTGTATGCTTCCTCAGGAGCGGTAAGAGGGTATGCTGTTAGGCTTGCCGGTACTGATCCAACCGATCCGGTGTTGAAAAAGAAAAGGGTTCAAATTCAGATATTGTACACTAAGGTTCCATAGGAAATTTAGCAGTTGCCTTCAAAGAGCAACTGCTTTTTGGTTTTACAACAGCTAATGAAAAGTATAAAAAATTAAAGAAACTGTAGATCATGTGCGGAATTGTAGCTTACATTGGCCCACAAGAGGCTCATCCTATTTTAATTAAGGGATTGAAAAGACTTGAGTACAGAGGATACGACAGCGCGGGTATTGCTATCCTTAATGATACTCTGAAAGTGTTTAAAACAAAGGGTAAGGTTGCTGACCTTGAGGAATTTATCCGTGAAAAGGATGTTCATGGCACTATTGGTATGGCTCATACCAGATGGGCTACACACGGTGAACCAAATAATGTAAATGCCCACCCTCATTTTTCTCAATCAGAAGAGTTAGCATTAATTCATAATGGTATCATTGAGAATTATGCAGTAATCAGAGAGGAGTTGAGGCAAAACGGATATTCTTTTCAAAGTGATACTGATACTGAGGTTCTTATCCAACTGATTGAATATATCAAGAAAAAATCTAATGCATCACTGATTGAGGCGGTTCAAAGTGCATTAACTCAGGTGGTTGGTGCTTATGCTATCGTAATTTTAAGTAAGACTGATAAAGACACTATCATTGCTGCACGAAAGGGTAGTCCTTTAGTAGTTGGGATTGGTGAGAATGAGTTTCTACTTGCTTCAGATGCCACTCCGATTGTTGAGTATACCAAAGATGTTGTTTATCTTGATGATGAAGAGATTGCAATCATCAAAAGAGGGGAATCTCTTAAGGTTAAAACAATTCGTGATGTTGAGAAGTTCCCTGTGGTCTCTAAGTTAGAGATCAATCTTAGTCAGCTTGAAAAAGAGGGTTATGATCACTTCATGCTTAAGGAGATCTTTGAGCAACCTAAAACCATTAGAGATAGCTATCGTGGTAGAATAAACTGCAATAATCAGGTTATTTCTATGGCAGGGATCATAGACCATGTTGATAGGTTTATGAATGCTGATAGGATTATTATCACTGCTGCCGGTACCTCATGGCATGCTGGTTTAGTTGGTGAGTACCTGTTTGAAGAGATCGCCCGAATTCCTGTTGAAGTTGAGTATTCCTCAGAGTTCAGATATAGAAATCCCGTGATTTACCCTAATGATGTCATTATTGCCATTAGTCAATCAGGTGAGACAGCCGACACTTTGGCGGCTATTGAATTGGGTAAACAGAAAGGGGCTTTCATTTATGGTATTTGCAATGTCGTTGGCTCTTCTATAGCCAGAGCAACAGATGCCGGCTCATATACGCATGCAGGGCCAGAGATTGGTGTTGCCTCAACAAAGGCATTTACAGCTCAGGTTACTGTTCTGGTTTTGATGGCACTTGCTCTTGGTCAACGAAAAGGTACCATTGATGATGCCTCAATTCAACGTATACTTAGCGAGTTACAAGAGATCCCGGAAAAGGTAGAACGTACGTTAACTCTTTCTCCTGTTATTCGTGATATTAGCCGGATGTTCACCTACTCCAGAAACTTCCTCTATTTAGGACGGGGTTTTAACTTCCCTGTGGCTCTTGAGGGTGCCTTAAAGTTGAAAGAGATTTCCTATATCCATGCGGAGGGTTATCCTGCTGCAGAGATGAAGCATGGACCTATTGCTCTGATTGATCGTGAAATGCCTGTTGTTGTAATTGCTACTAACAGTGGTACGTATGAGAAGATTATCTCTAACATACAAGAGGTTAAGGCCAGAAAAGGAAAGATAATTGCTATTGTGACCGAAGGTGATGTCACTGTTAAAGAGCTGGCTGATTTCTGCCTAGAAATTCCAAGTACAGAAGAGATGCTTGTACCGTTATTGGCTACAATCCCTTTACAGATCTTAGCATATTATATTGCGGTCTTCAGAGATTGTAATGTTGACCAACCGAGAAATCTTGCAAAGTCGGTTACTGTAGAATAATCGAATTTAGCTTACATAGTAATAGAAGAGCCGGTTAGTGGAAATCTATTAATCGGCTCTTTAATTTAACTTAGACTTAGAAATGAGGCTAGTGACATCTCTATGATAGAGATCCCTGTTCATCACCCTATTTTTCAATCAGGAAGATTCCCGTATCGTCTGTCTTAACCTTTTTCTCTTTAAGTAGGGCTCCAAGGGCGGCTTTAAAGGTTCTTTTACTCATGGCGAGTGCCGCTACAATAGCAGCAGGGGAACTCTTGTCTGAAAGGGCAAGAAAGCCATCATTTAGTTTTATAAGTTCAAGAAGCTTAACAGAGGCATGAGAGATTTCATCATAGCCCGGACGACGGAGGGTCAGATCAACAGCACCATCTTCACGTATGGTTTTCACAAAGGCAGCAAGGCGATCACCTGGCATTACGGATGCCATGGTTTCATTACGATACAGAATGCCTCTAAACCGGTTGTTAATAATTGACTTGAACCCCAAGCCGGATGACTCTATAACCAGTATTTCTACCTCTTCTCCCATCTCAAGGTCATCAGCAGTAGCAGGTAGAAGGTACTTGTCGTATTTTGTGCTTCCCGCAAGTCGTGATGTCTTAGCATCAACATACATATATACGGGTGCCATTTGCCCCGGTGATAAGGGGCTCTTCATCTGGCGGAATGGTATGAGGAGGTCTTTTGTAAGTCCAATATCTGCAAATGCACCAAATTGTCCCACCTGTTTGATCTTCAACCAACCGAATTCACTCGCTTTTAAGAAAGGGGTCATTGTGGTTGCAATAGGACGGTCTTCAGAGTCGGTATAGATAAAGACTCGAATTAACTCACCAACTTTAATATCCTGAGGCATTTGACTTCCGGGCAACAGGATCTCTTCGCCCTCCCCAATTTCGAGTATTGCGCCTGGAGCAACAATTCTGAGGATTTTACAAACATGGAAAACTCCGGGTTGTATCATAGTAATTGCTTTATAATCCTGGAATACCTGGTAAAATATCTTTCGCAGCCTCTTTCATCGCAGCGCTGCTAGCTGTTGAGGCATTCGTTTGGGCCGTTGAGACAGCTTCAAAAATCATACTCTCTAACTCAGTCAAACCTAATTCAGTAGGTTGATCAGTGAGAAAACTAAAACTAATCAGTTTGCCATTGCCATTTACAATGGCGGAAACGAAACCTGATGCATCTTGTCCTTCAAAACGCGCATTGCTAAGATCAGCCTGAATAGCCTCGGCCTTCGCTTTGGCTTGTTGTACTTTCTCTAAAATATTCCCGAACATCTGTATTCTTTTTGCAAAGTAACGTCTTTTTAAGGGATTCGTGTTCATTTAGATATAAAAGCCTCTCCATAAACATCTTTTATAAACTATGTTTATATCATTAAAACGATATTACTTTTATATCGAGGTTTTCAGTATTAACCTAAAACAAAAATTATGAGATTATCGTTTAGTAGGCTACTCTTGGTTGGTACCATCAGTACATTGACACTATTTTCTGCGTGTAATATGAATTCAAAAATCGAACCTGCTCCTAAAATTGATTTGAAAGATTTCTTTCGTAACCCTGAGAGAAGTAGTTATCAAATCTCGCCTGATGGCCGTTATTATAGCTATATGGCTCCGTATCAAAGCCGGATGAATATTTTCATTCAAGAGATTGGAAAAGATTCTGCAAAACGGATAACCAGTGAAACCGATCGTAATGTAGCCGGTTACTTCTGGGGTAATGATTCAAGGATACTTTACCTGAAAGATCAGGGTGGTGATGAAAACTATCGCCTATATGGGGTTAATATTGACGGTACAAATTCAATCTGTTTTACTCCTTTTGAGGGTGTCCTTACTCAGATAATTGACGATCTTGAGGATATTCCTGAAGAAGTTATTATTGGCATGAATAAACGTAATCCTCAGGTCTTTGATCCCTATAGACTTAATATTATTACAGGAGAGTTGACTATGTTAGCCGAGAATCCCGGTAATATTCAAGGATGGATAACAGACCATGATGGTAAACTTAGGGCCGCTACGGCTATTGCCGAAGATGGTATTAGTACGCAATTGCTCTATCGGGAGAAAGAATCTGATCCATTCAAAGTAGTATTGACAACCAGCTATAAAGATCAGGTAAGTCCTCAGTTCTTTACTTTTGACAATAAGAACATGTATGTCAGCTCTAATCTTAATCGCGATAAATCAGCTATAGTTGAGTTTGATATTGCTAACGGAAAAGAGATTAAGGTACTTTATGAGAATAAAGATTATGATGTTGATCAATTAGCATACTCAAGAAAGCGTAAGGTTATAACGGCTGCTGTTTATGAGTCATGGAAGCGTGAAAGATTCTACTTTGACAAAGAGAGTGAGGCTATGTTTAATAGTCTTTCTGAAAAGCTGAAGGGTTATGAGTTTGGATTTAGCTCATCAAACAAAGCGGAAGATCGCTTTATTGTCCGTACCTACAGCGATAAATCATTAGGTGCCTACTATTTGTATGAAAAGGAAGGCGATAAACTTACAAAGATTGCAGATGTAAGTCCTTGGATTGATGAGAATCAGATGGCAAATATTAATCCAATCTCTTATAAGTCAAGAGATGGTTTAACTATTAACGGTTACCTGACTCTTCCAAAAGGATACACCATGGAGAATGCTAAGCAATTACCATTGGTTGTTAATCCTCATGGCGGCCCGTGGTATCGTGACTCTTGGGGGTTTAATCCTGAGGTTCAATTCTTGGCTAATCGTGGTTATGCTGTTTTACAGATGAATTTTAGAGGTTCAACTGGCTATGGTAAAGCATTTTGGCAGGCTAGCTTCAAACAGTGGGGCTTGACTATGCAGGATGATATCACGGATGGTGTAAATTGGCTTATTGAGCAGGGTATTGCTGATCCCAAAAGAGTTGCTATCTACGGTGGTAGTTATGGTGGATACGCTACTTTACAGGGTATTGTTAAGACTCCCGATCTTTATGCTGCTGCTATTGATTATGTTGGGGTTTCTAACCTCTTTACTTTTATGAAGACTATCCCTCCATATTGGAAACCGATGCTCGATATGATGTATGAGATGGTTGGTGATCCTACGAAAGACTCATTGCAAATGAGAGAGACATCCCCGGTGTTTAATGCTGATAAAATTAAAACTCCTCTGTTTATTGCTCAGGGCGCTAATGACCCACGTGTAAATAAGGCTGAATCAGATCAGATGGTAGAGGCTTTAAAGAAAAGGGGTGTTGACGTTGAGTATATGGTTAAGGACAATGAAGGACATGGTTTCCATAATGAAGAGAATCAATTTGATTTTTATGGAGCGATGGAGGCTTTCCTTGAAAAACATATGCCAGCTGCTCAACCTGCAAAATAGCGATATAATTCGTTACTGATCTATAATGATTAGTAACTCATTTGAATCGTCTGTTGCTTATTTTCCGGTATCCTGATGGTTTTTCTAACTTGAAAGGATACCGGTTTTCTGTTTTCTGGCTACAAGTATCTGGCAACTGGTTACTAACTGCACAAGCAACTGGCCACTGGCATCTGGCCGCCAGCTGCCAGCTGCTAGAAGCCAGCCGC
>JAJTBW010000120.1 GCA_021286705.1 Sphingobacteriia bacterium | reverse complement strand
TTTATGGTATTGATTATTAAATTATTATTGATAATTAGGGAGTAAATGTGTTCGATAATGACCAAGACAGCCTACTTGTACGAATACGAACGATTCTAATAATAAAAACGAACAAAGTATGAGTTGAAAGTGATATGAATATAGTGTTTTGTGGCTGATATAAAGCTGTTTAAGATATTTGGCATGAAAGGTGAGAATGTTAGGCAGATAATATGAGGCTATGATCACATTAACCGGCATAAACAAGAGTTATACTACAGGTGCAAACAGTTTGCATGTTTTAAAGGGGATTGATTTGCATATTGAGGAGGGTGAATTCGTTTCGATTATGGGTTCTTCAGGCTCTGGTAAGTCGACACTATTGAACATTTTGGGAATACTTGATTCGTATGATACGGGAAGTTACACTTTAGATGATCATGTAATTGGTAAGCTCAGTGAGACAAAGGCAGCAGCTTATAGAAATAAGTTGATTGGATTTGTTTTCCAGTCGTTCAATCTGATCTCTTTTAAAAATGCCATGGAGAATGTGGCTCTACCTCTTTACTATCAGAAAGTGAATAGGAAGAAACGTAACGACTTGGCAATGGAGTATCTGGATAAGATGGGTCTGGCAGATTGGGCGCACCATCTTCCGAGTGAGTTATCAGGAGGTCAGAAGCAACGAATAGCAATCGCAAGGGCACTGATTAGTCAGCCGAAGGTGATTTTAGCCGATGAACCCACGGGTGCCTTGGATACACAAACGAGTTATGAAGTTATGGAGATACTGAAACAGGTAAATCAATCAGGGATTACGATTTTAATAGTAACTCATGAACACGATATTGCAGCCATGACCAATCGGATAGTTCGTTTAAGAGATGGAGTCATTGCAGAAAATATAGTTAACGGACAGGTTAAAGAGTATGCAAAAAGAGCCTTTGCGGCTCAGCAGATTATCTAGTACCGCTTGCGGAAAAGCCTATAATAAGAATCTCGCAAAATCAATTACCTATGTTTGACCTCGATAAATGGCAGGAGATATTCAGTACCATTCGTAGAAATAAACTACGGACATTTCTTACCGGCTTCAGTGTGGCATGGGGTATTATCATGTTGGTTATCTTATTGGGGTCTGGTTATGGGCTTGAGAATGGGGTAAAAAAAGAGTTTTCGGGTGATGCCGTGAATTACTTGAGTATTAATGGGGGGCTCACAACAAAGGCTTATAAGGGAATGAAGCCTGGCACTTTTGTGCAGTTGAATAATGAAGACCATCAGGCGTTAATGCAGACCAAAGGAGTCACAGCTACGTCGGCTCGTTCAAGAATCTTTGGAAACTCTGTATTAAGTTATCAGAATGAGTATGGTTCATATGATATTTTTGCGGTTCATCCTGAGTACGGTGAGGTGGAATCGTTAAAGACTTTTAAAGGAAGGTATCTCAATCAAACAGATATCAGAGAGTCAAGAAAAGTAGTCTGTATTGGGAAGGTGGTTGAGCAGGCAATTTATAAGGGGAAAGTTGAGCCAGTTGGAACCTATTTAATGGTTAATGGAGTTCCTTTTCTTGTTATTGGTGTTTTTGATGACCCGGGAGGAGAGAGAGATCTGTCAAGGGTCTATATTCCTGCAACTACAGCTCAGCAGGTATTTAATAGAGGCAATAGCATCGATAACATCTCTTTGATAATGAGTGGTGCTAATGAACAGACAAGTATTGCCGCTGAGGAGGTTGTTAGGCAACAGCTCTCGGCCAGACATAAGTTTGACCCTACTGATCAAAGAGCAGTTTTCATTTTCAATACGATCAAAGAGTATAAGAAGTTTTTGGACCTCTTCTGGTCTATCCGTCTCTTTATTTGGATTATTGGCATAGGAACAATTATTGCCGGGATAGTAGGCGTTAGTAACATCATGATGATTGTTGTTAAGGAGCGTACAAAAGAGATTGGTGTGAGAAAGGCTCTCGGGGCTAGCCCTTGGAGTATTATCTCCTTGATTATGCAAGAAGCGGTTTTAATAACCTCAGTCGCTGGTTACACCGGTTTAGTGATTGGGGTTGTATTACTCGAATTGGTGGGCAATGCCATTAAAGGGGTAGATTATTTTGCAAACCCTGAGATTAATCTGCAGGTGGCGATTGGGGCAACAATTCTCTTGATTTTTGCTGGAATGATTGCAGGATTGGTACCCGCAAGAAGAGCAGCCTCGGTAAAGCCGGTAGAAGCCTTACGTGATGAATAACATTAAAAAACTAAGCTATGTTTGATCTTGACAGATGGACTGAGATTTACCAAACACTGGCTAAGAATAAACTTAGAACAGCTCTCACTGCGTTTGGTGTATTCTGGGGGATATTTATGCTTATCATCATGCTTGGTGCTGGTCGTGGCTTAGAACATGGTATCCAAAAGGGGATGGGTGATATGGCCACCAATAGCATGTTCATGTGGACACAACGTACTTCAATGCCCTATAAAGGGTTTCCTCGCGGTAGGTTTTTTAACTTTAATAACGAGGATACACGGGCGATGCTTCAGCAGATTCCTGAGATTAGTCAGATTGCCCCAAGAATTCAGGGATATGCTCAAGATGGGAATAATAATGTTGTAAGAAATGAGAGAACGGGTGCATATACCATTCAGGGAGATATGCCGGCATATAATATTATTGACCCTGTTAAGGTAACTAAAGGAAGATTCCTCAATCCGAATGATGTTAACTCTAATAGAAAGGTGGCTGTATTAGGAAAGAAAGTCGTAGCTGATCTGTATAAGGCGGATGAGGATCCAATAAACACATATATCCGTCTACAAGGGGTTTACTTTCAGGTCATAGGGGTGTTTGAGTCCAGGAAAAATGATAATCAGGCAGAATATGATAACCAAAATATCATTATCCCCTTCACTACATTACAGAAAACTTATAATTATGGGGATGCTGTGGGGTGGTACTCAATAACTGCAAAAAAGGGAATCCCCGTTAGTCAGATGGAGGCCAAAATCAAGCAGTTCTTAATGAAGCGGCATGATATTCATCCAGAGGATACTAGGGCTATTGGCTCTTGGAATGTCGAGAAAGAATTTACAAAAATGAATAATCTCTTTACTGGTATTGCCGGATTGATATGGATCGTAGGTATAGGTACCTTACTTGCAGGGGTAATTGGTATCAGTAATATCATGCTTGTCGTTGTTCGCGAAAGAACAAGAGAGATTGGAATTCAGCGTGCTATTGGCGCAAGACCAGCGGTTATTATTGGACAGATACTTTCTGAGTCAACCATTCTTACCCTTATAGCGGGGTACGCAGGATTGGTAGCAGGGGTTGCCATCGTTGAACTGGTTAATTATCTTCTAAGTATGTCAGGTGGAAATACCGGGATGTTTGCAAATCCTGAGGTTGATTTCTCTATCGCTATAACAGCACTAATTGTCATTGTATTTTGTGGTTTGATTGCAGGTATTATTCCCGCCAGAAAAGCCATCAAAATTAAACCTATTGAAGCATTACGTTACGAATAAATTCTAAATAAAATAAGGTTATGAAGGCAGCTATTCGAATTATCATTGGGATCCTTATCGCCGTTATCTTTATTGGTACTATTGTTTTTCTTTATAACAAGTCCCAGAAGAAGCCCGAGGTATTTCAAACCCAATCACCTGTTATAACAAATATTGTCAGGAAGACTGTGGCAACTGGGTCAGTGGTTCCTCGTAGAGAGATTGAGATCAAGCCCAAGGTCTCTGGTATTATTGAGGAGTTGTATGTTGAGCCGGGTAATAGAATCAGGCGAGGAGATAAAATCGCTCGGGTTCGTATTATACCAAATATGGTGAACCTTAATGCTGCTGAATCAAGAGTTACAAGAGCTAAGATTAGTCTGGATAATGCACAAACTGAATATAACAGATATCAGGAGTTATATAGTAAAAAAGTCGTTCCTGCCTCCGATTTTCAGAAGTATGAGCTAGCTTGGCGTAACGCTAAGGAGGAGTTAGCTGATGCTCAAAATAACCTTGACTTGATTAAGGAGGGGCAGACTCGTGCATCGGGACAAGCTACCAACACCATTGTTACAAGTACCATTGAAGGGATGATCCTCGCTGTTCCTGTTGAGGTTGGTAAATCGGTTATTGAAAGTAATACGTTCAATGATGGTACTACGATAGCTACTGTTGCAGATATGGGTGAGATGATTTTTAAAGGAAAGATTGACGAGACAGAGGTTGGAAAGCTTCATGAAGGAATGCCTTTGATCTTGACCATTGGAGCTATTGATAACTTTACTTTCGATGCATCTCTTGAACATATCTCTCCAAAAGGGGTGCTTGAAAATGGTGCAATCCAGTTTGAAATCAAGGCTGCTGTTAAGCTTAGGGACGATATTTTTGTAAGAGCCGGATATTCTGCAAATGCCGATATCGTGTTACAACGTGTTGATAGTGTTCTTGCCATTGGGGAGAACTTGCTCCAGTTTGAAAAGGATTCGGCTTTTGTTGAGGTTGAGAAAGCGCCGGGTCAATTTGAAAAGATTTTTATTAAAACGGGCTTGTCGGATGGCATAAATATTGAAGTAAAATCTGGTTTGAAGAAGGAAGATAAGATTAAGGTTCCAAACGTTAATACTCCTCCTGCACAACAATAAGATACTTTTTTATAGTTAACCTGTCTTTTAAGCGATGGCAATTCCTGGTGAATTCCATCGCTTTTTTTATGAGATCAACTTTCTGAATTGAAAACATTAAACCGCTTTCCAATAAGTTAATTCTGACCTAATTCGAGTCTTAAACAAATTGTTATTTAATGGGAATTGGTTAGCTGTAACTACCCAGGGTTGAGTAGTAGGTAGGTGAGATGATTTATTTACTTATCTCATTTGTAGACGCGATCTTATACCAATGAGCAATTAGCTCTTTTTCTGCCTCACTAAGAGTAACATTTCTTCGCAAAGTGACTCGCTCAGCCACTTCAATGCCCTTTTCTAATTTATACAGTTCAAGTGATTCTGCTCCACCCCAGGAGAAGTCTGGGAGATAGGTTGGAGGAAAACCGCCACCAAAAATATTGGACATGATACCGACCACTGTGCCGGTATTAAACATGGTGTTGATACCAGATTTGGAATGGTCAGCAATGGTTAGTCCTACAAACTTCTTTTCGGTATCCACCTGATGACCGTCAGACCATGACTTAACATTTCCGTAGTTGTTTTTAAGGTCAGAGTTATTGGTGTCGGCACCTAGGTTGACCCATTTGCCGACAACGGAGTGGCCAAGGAAACCTTCATGCTGCTTATTACTATAGCTATGGAAGATAGAGTTTTCAATTTCCCCGCCTACTTTGCATATTGGTCCAATAACGGTACCCTCGTAAATTCTTGCTCCTGCTTTAATGGTGCTTCCATAGCCGATTGTTAGCGGCCCTTGTAGATAACAATTGGGCATAACCTTAGCTTCGGCATGAATGATTATTGAACCGTCTGTTGCATCTAAAACACAGCCCGGCATTACAATCGCAGTAGGATGGATGTATATGTTTTCCGGGTTGATCTGATGAATTCCGGAAAATGATTCCGAGAGGTGACCGAAATCCAGAGTCTCTTTTTCAATCGAGATCATCGAATCGACATATCCCGGAAGATCCCATGAGAATCTAATGACTTTAAGAGAATCATGGCGAATAATCTCTAGTTCATCTGTTTCAATAAACCAGCCTTCAGTTGTATTGATCAGTGCATTGGTTTGGTGCTCGGAAAGCCTTGCAGCCATGGGGACATCATTACAGACGATGACCTGACCCGGTGTCAGCTCTTCAATGGCTTTAAGACTTACATGATCAGGCAGGAGGCGAGCATTAATCGCAATAAACTCGCCGGATTGTAAAGTATTTACTTTACGCTGCGGGAACAATTCTTCTGTTCTCTGGGTAAGAAGATCGCGGGTACAAAGAGCAATAGCTTCATTTTTAAAAAGCTTTTCCCATACTTGATGTAGTTCTAACCCACACGTTCTCAAAGAGAAAACAGGTATAAGTCTAATAATAGGATTCAAACGAAAAGAGAGTACATCCTCGTATAGAATATAGCTAAGCATCTTCTTGAATTTTGTATAAAACAAAGGTAAGCATTTACTTACCTTAATTATGATGAAAAAAGATACGATTTACCGTAAATAATGCCATTTTCATACCTTTGCTCATTCCATTAAAATCTTAATTATCTAATCATAATAATAATCCGGTATGAGTAATTCAACCTCCATGAACCCGAATCCACTGGTTCAATATCTGAATAAACCTGCCGATCAATTTACCAAGGCAGATCTTATAAAGTATATAGAGGATAATAATATCGAAATGGTCAACTTTAGATACGCCGCTCATGATGGCCGTTTAAAGACCTTAAATTTCGTAATTAGCAGTCGTGATCATCTTGATACAATCCTTACTTGCGGGGAGCGTGTTGATGGTTCGAGTCTGTTTAAACATATTGAAGCTGGTTCAAGCGACCTTTATGTAATTCCCAGATACAAGACCGCATTCGTTAATCCTTTTGCACAGGTTCCAACTATTGATATCCTTTGTTCTTTTTACAACAAAGATGGAGAACCTCTTGATAGCGCCCCCGAGCATATTCTTCGTAAAGCCCACCAGGCTCTAAAAGATGAGACTGGCTATAGCTTTGAGGTGATGGGCGAACTGGAGTATTATGTAATAAGTAAGAGACAGGAGTTATTTCATGCGGATGACCAGAGAGGTTATCATGAGTCAGCTCCCTTTGTAAAATGGGGTGACTTCAGAAGAAAGGCTATGCTTTACATCGCCCAGACAGGTGGATTGATAAAGTATGGTCATAGTGAGGTGGGTAACTTTACTCTTGGAGAGTACGAATATGAGCAGAATGAGATAGAATTCACTCCTACCACACTAGAAGATGCTGCTGACCAACTCTTAATTGCAAAGTGGATACTCAGGAACCTTGCTCGTGAGTATGGCGTGAATATCACTTTTGCTCCTAAGATTACTGTTGGTAAAGCAGGTAGTGGTCTACACGTTCATACCCGCCTAATGAAGGATGGACGTAATGTAATGGTTGAGAATGGAAAGCTTAGCGATGTTGCGAAGCGTGCTATAGCAGGGTATCTGACTTTAGCTCCATCACTAACTGCTTTCGGTAATCAGAATCCAACATCATACTTTAGATTAGTTCCGCATCAGGAGGCTCCGACCAATATTTGCTGGGGTGATAGAAATCGCTCTGTTTTAGTGAGGGTTCCTTTAGGATGGTTAGGTAAAGCCAACATGGCAAAGTCGGTCAATCCTTTAGAACCAGATGGCATCTTTGACCATTCTCAGAAGCAAACCGTAGAGTTCCGTTGTCCAGATGGTTCAGCAGATATCTATCTATTACTAGCGGGTCTTACAGTGGCTGCTCGTCACGGTTTACAAATGAGCGATGCCTTAACTATTGCTGAAAAGAACTATGTTGATGTCAACATCTTCCATGATGAGCATAAAGAGAAGGTTAAATCATTGGCTCAACTTCCCGTCTCATGTTATGATAGTGCTCAGGAACTTCTTCGTCAGGCCGATATTTATAAAGCATATGGTGTATTCCCTCAATCACTAATCGAGGGGTTAGCCAATAAATTAATGAGTTTTAACGATCAACATCTCAGAGAAGAGATTGCCAATAATCAGGCTGCTATTCTTGATCTGGTAAATCGTTATTTCCATTGTGGCTAAAATAGATTATGTGAGAGAATCATGCGATTTTCAAATGTGATTTAAATCTATCTCAAATATAAATGCAGGGTTGTTTCATCGTTATGAAGCAGCCCTGTGTTATTTTTGTATATAGTTAAGCAGGAGAGGTAGGTTGTTAAATTCCTTTGTCCTGTAAACCTTTTTTATTTCTGACTGTTATTAAACCAAATCAAACATCAAAGCAAAATGACACATCAATTACCCGAACTTCCTTGGGCAAAGAATGCTCTGGAACCATATATCACAGAGAAAACGCTTGAATTTCACTATGGGAAGCACCATCAGGCGTATGTAACCAATCTTAATAATCTTATCCCTGGCACTCCATTTGAGAATGCATCTTTAGAGGAAATAATCGTTAAGGCTGAAGGTGGTATATTTAATAATGGTGCACAGGTTTGGAATCACACATTCTATTGGAACTGTCTGACTCCTAATGGGACAGAGCTTCCTGAACCCAAACTGCTGGATGCTATTAATAGAGATTTTGGCTCATTTGAGCAGTTTAAAGATCAGTTTTCAAAGGCTGCTGCCACCTTGTTCGGAGCCGGTTGGGCATGGTTAGTAAAGGATGAGCAGGGCAAGCTATCTATTGTTCAGGAGAGCAATGCAGGTAATCCGATGCGTAAGGGTTTCACCCCCCTACTGACATGTGATGTCTGGGAACATGCCTATTATCTTGATAAGCAGAATCGCCGTCCGGATTATGTTACTGATTGGTGGAAGATTGTAGATTGGAAAAAAGTTTCTGAGAGGTACTAATTCCTTTCTTTAGCAAACAAGAAAAAAGCCCCATCAATTGATGGGGCTTTTTTTGGTATAAAGTGGATAATATTATTCAGAGGGGATATCTTCTTTACGGATTTTGCCAAAAGCAATCTGTTCCAAGATATCGGTGGTAAGTGATTTAGGACGTTCCAGAGGATATAAGAGAGCTCGGTCCCAAATGATGTTAGCTGCGATACCGATGCTACGGCCAATACCGAATAACACGGTATAGAAGTCAAATTCTCTTACACCATAGTGCCATTGCAGGACGCCCGTTTGTGCATCGAGGTTAGGCCATGGGTTTTTCGCTTTGCCTTGTTCCTGCAAGATTGGAGGAACGATGCGATAAAGCTTATCGACAATTTTAAAGACAGAATCTTCAGGAAGGTGTTTAAGGCTGAACTCACGTTGAATCATATAACGTGGGTCGGTTTTTCTCAGAACCGCATGGCCATAACCCGGAACCACAAACCCTTGATGAAGAGTATCCCATACATATTGACGTACCTCATCATCAGTTGGTTCTGCGCCACCCATCTTATCCATGAACTCAAGTATCCATCTTAGAACTTCTTGATTTGCCAAGCCGTGTAGAGGGCCTGCTAATCCATTGATCATAGCTGAGATGCTAAGGTAAACATCGGCCAGAGAGCTGGCGACAAGGTGACCAGTATGAGCACTAACGTTACCACTTTCGTGGTCGGCATGGATTATAAAGTTCATTCTTGAGACATCATCGTAAGGTTTGTCTTTACCCATCATGTGAGCGAAGTTGGCTCCATAGTCAAGGAATGGGTTACTCTGGATACGTTTTCCATCACGATAAACCTTAGCATAAATATAAGTGGCCACTTCAGGTAACTTGGCCAATAGGTTAAGGGCATCTTCGTAGGTTGGATCCCAATAATCCTGCTTAGGTATGCCCGCTGCATATTTCTTCGCAAAGAAAGACTCGCGTTGCATTGTAGTTATAGCAGCAGAGAACATAGCCATAGGGTGGCTGCAACAGGGGAATGAATCAATAACTTCATAGACATATCGCGGAAGAATACGGCGTTTACTGAATTCATCTACCACGTCACTGATTTCACTTTCTGTGGGAATATCTCCGGTGAGTAGTAGGTAGAATAGCCCTTCAACATAAGGCATCTCTGCTCCTTTAGGTTTTGGGAGCTTTTCAAATACTTCAGGAAGGGTATATCCACGGTATCTAATACCTTCATTAGGATCGAGGTAAGAGATATCTGTTACAAGGCTTTTCATGCCACGCATACCACCGATTATTTGACCAATGGTAATCTGATCAACTACCGTATTGCCATATTCATTGAGCAATCGAGCGGTACGAGGGCGCCATTCCTGTATTTTCTCGTATAATTTTTCTTTTAATTTAGCCATGGTGTGGTGGGGTTATAAAATGTTGTGGTTTTTTAAAGCTACTTCGAGTCTGCCTTTAATGGCATCAAGAAATTGTTCTGTATTGAGGTAATGAGAAGAGTCAAGCTTGTCATTATGGATGAGTAAGGCTAAATCTTTGGTCATGATTCCAGCTTGTACTGTTTCTACGCATACTACTTCGAGGGTATCGCAGAAGGTTTTAAGTTGTAAGTTCTCATCAAGTTTGGCTCTATGAGCAAGTCCTCTTGTCCATGCATAGATACTTGCAATAGGATTTGTGCTAGTTGCTTTTCCTTTTTGATGGTCACGGTAATGTCTTGTCACAGTCCCATGTGCCGCCTCAGCCTCTACAGTCTTCCCATCAGGAGTGACGAGGACAGAAGTCATTAAGCCTAAAGAACCAAAGCCTTGTGCTAGTGTGTCACTCTGAACATCACCATCATAATTCTTGGTTGCCCAAACAAATCCACCGTTCCATTTAAGAGCTGCTGCCACCATATCATCAATGAGGCGGTGTTCATAAGTAATACCCGCTTCTTTGAATTTGGAGATGAATTCATTCTCATATATTTCCTGAAAAATATCCTTGAAGCGACCATCATATTGTTTGAGGATAGTGTTCTTTGTACTCAGATAAAGAGGCCATTTCTTTGTTAGAGCCATATTGAAGCATGAGTATGCAAAGCCTTTGATTGACTCATCAGTATTAAACATAGCCAGAGCCACACCATCATCCTCAAATTGATATACCTTATGAGTCTGGGGTTCTCCATTTTCAGGAGTGAATGTGATAGTAAGAACACCTTTACCTTTAGTTTTAAAATCAGTAGCGCGATACTGATCACCAAAAGCATGGCGGCCAATAACCATGGGTGTTGTCCAATTGGGGACAAGGCGAGGAATATTATTAATAACTATTGGCTCCCTAAATACAGTGCCATTTAGAATATTTCTAATGGTACCATTAGGAGATTTATACATGGCTTTGAGACCAAATTCTTCAACTCTTTTTTCATCAGGAGTAATGGTCGCACACTTAATGCCGACATTGTGTTTTAAAATGGCATGGGCAGCATCGATAGTTACCTGATCATTGGTAGCATCTCTATGCTCCATACCTAGGTCATAGTATTCGACTGGGAGGTCCAGATAAGGGAAGATTAGCTTTTCTTTAATCATCTTCCAGATGATTCTTGTCATCTCATCCCCATCAAGTTCTACGATTGGCCGGTTGACTTTGATTTTTGCCATAGTAAGGAGAAAAATTTGGACGTTTTAACTTGTTTTACTACCTATTATAGATAGAAAAAGCGGGTATTTTGTTCAATTAGAATCTAAAAAAAGTGATTATGGCGAATTGTGTAACCGAATAATAAGGGTTGCGTCAAAGGGTCAAGAATCTAAAATGACAACGTTATGAAACCTTACAGGAAACTTTATCGAAACCGTACTGACAAGATGTTAGGCGGGGTAGCCGGTGGTCTGGCAGACTATTTTTCGATCGATAGTTCGTTGGTTCGATTTCTGTTTATTTTGGCTGTGATAGCATGGGGTACCGGATTCTGGCTTTACGTAGTTCTTTGGATTGTATTGCCTTTGAGTCCTATGCCTTATTTTAATCAAGGACAACCCGATCCGGCGAATGCAGGTGCTGGGTTTAATGATTATGAGAAGAATGAGGAGCAGCCGGGAACGGAATCTGAAAATCTATTTGAGTCTATGCAAAATGCAAAGATGCGTAGAAGAGAAAACGGAAACTTGGTAGCAGGTGTGGTATTGATCAGCTTTGGTGCCATGTTTTTGGTATCTGACTATATACCCTCTATCGACTTTTCCGATTTATGGCCTTTTCTTTTAATTATGGCCGGCGGAGTATTACTCTTTAACTATTATAGAATCAATAAAAATCAGAAATCATGAAGTACAGGAATGTTTTCTGGGGCATCCTATTGTTGACAATTGGATCGCTTTATGCGCTAAGAAATTTTGATGTCATTCAGTTTGAATGGTCTGCTATCTTCTCACTTTGGCCTCTGTTGTTGATTCTGTGGGGGGTATCAATGTTACCTTTAAAGCCTGTTGCTAAATTGCTTGGCTCATTGGGGGTTTTGATTTTAGCGGTAGTTTTAATGTTGACATATCCTAACCGGCAGCATAATTGGGGCTTTGATTTTAGTGATGGCGATTGGAATATTAATAGTGATAAAAACAGTACAGTATACAGTACCACATTTGATCTTCCAGCCACACCCGCTGCAAACTATGTTAAACTTGAATTGGAAGCAGCAGCCGGTCGCTTTTATCTTGCAGATACCACCTCTAAACTGGTTTGGTTTAAGAGCGATGGTAAAATAGGCCCATATCTTTTCGATACAAAAAAGGATGGAGATACGGTAAATCTTATTCATATCGGCTTAGATGGGGTTACTGTTAATTCAAGTTCAAGTAGTAACGAGGCAGGCTTAAAACTAAACGAGGCTCCAATCTGGGATATTAGTATAGATGCCGGAGCAGCAAGTTTAAATATGGATATGTCTCGTTTTAAGGTTCGTAAATTTGATTTGGAGGGTGGTGCCTCTTCTGTAGATTTAAGGTTTGGGGCTCTAATTGATACAACAGATATTGATATAGAGGTTGGTGTCTCATCAATTAAAATTTATGTACCAAAAACAAGCGGGTGCGAGTTACGTACTGAAAGTGTTCTAAGTGGCAGAAGTTTTAATGGTTTTGATAAGATTGAGTCAGGTCTCTATAGAACACCTGGTTTTGCTACCGCTGCAAAGAAAATCTATATCAATTCTGAAGCAGCAGTCTCTGATATTAAAATAGAGAGATACTAATTATTAGCTTTTTAAGCTATAGTGTCCTTAATTGGTAGTTGTGAATAAAGAGCTGGTCTAAGTACTTAACTTGACCAGCTTTTTTCTTTTGGTGGCAATCGTAAAAGCTTGAGAAAAAGTATATTTTAGAAAAACTTTAACTTTTTTTTACAAAAATGTTAATAAAAGCAATTTGCTGATTATATTTGCCGCAACAAACCCAATTTTTTAAAGCACATTAGTTTTTGTTACACAAGGTTTATCTGATAACAAAAAAATCCCCACTTCGAGAAGTCGGGGATTTTTTGTTATTAGATAATTTGATATGACTATAAATGCCTTTAAGTTGTTTAAAGGCTGCCAAAAACTTAAAGATAATGATCAATGACTTGTTCTTGATACTTCCCCGCCTCTCCGCTTCTTTGCCTTCGACTCCGCTCAGGTAGCGACCCAGTGGTTGAGCGAAGCCAAAACCAACGTATCCTTTGTATCCCGCCTGTTCTCCTCGACTCTAGCTCTTGTTCCCTTCCCTT